>JBILJA010000062.1:0-13472 GCA_044368775.1 Burkholderiaceae bacterium | reverse complement strand
GATTGTTCAGATGGTGTCTCACGGTTTCGTGTCAGCCGCGATGTTCTTGTGTATAGGAGTGCTGTATGACCGGGTGCATAGTCGACAGATCGCTGATTACGGTGGCGTCGTCAACACGATGCCCAAATTTGTGACGTTCTTTGTGTTGTTTTCGATGGCGAATGCTGGTTTACCTGCGACAAGCGGTTTCGTAGGTGAGTTCATGGTCATCATGGGCGCTGTGGAATACAACTTCTGGATTGGCTTGTTGGCTGCGACGGCGTTGATTCTAGGTGCGGCCTATTCGCTGTGGATGGTCAAACGCGTGGCCTTCGGCGAGGTTGCGAATGACCATGTCAAAGAATTACAAGACTTATCCTCTCGCGAGTTCGTGATGCTCAGCATCATGGCGATCGCAGTGATTTTTATGGGTGTTTATCCCAAGCCCTTTACCGACGTGATGCACGTTTCGGTTGAAGCCCTGTTGCAACACGTGTCTATTTCAAAACTGTAAGCCTCGCCATGATGCAATCCCAATTCGATTTCGCCCTGGCCGCACCAGAAATTATTTTGCTGGTGTTGGGTATGGTCATCCTGATCCTGGATGCGTTTAGCCAAGCGCCGCGTCGCACACTGGCCTACGGGTTGTCGCTTCTGACGCTCGCGGTGTTGACGGCCGTTTCTATATTCCAACTTGCTGCCGGTATGGTCGGTGAGACGTTCTCCGGTCTCTACGTGGCAGATCCTTTTGCCCATATTCTTAAAATTGCTTCTTACATTGCGGTCGCGCTGACGCTCATCTACGGTCGTGAGTACATCCAGTCGCGCGATATTTTGCGGGGTGGAGAGTTTTACGTCTTGGTGCTGTTTGCCTTGCTCGGTCAGATGGTGATGATTTCAGCAGGTAATTTCCTGACGATTTATCTGGGTCTGGAGCTGATGTCGCTGGCTTTGTATGCGTTGGTGGCCATGCGTCGCGACCATGCACAGTCCACAGAAGCGGCGATGAAATATTTCGTACTTGGCTCGCTCGCATCCGGCTTTATGCTTTACGGCATGTCCATGATGTACGGTGCAACGGGCAATCTGGATCTTCGCAATATTGCGGATGCAGTCGGTTCAGGTCAAATCGAATTCTTACCTTTGGCTTTTGGCGTTGTATTTTTGGTGGCTGGACTCGCGTTCAAACTTGGCGCTGTTCCCTTCCACATGTGGGTGCCTGATGTCTATCAGGGTGCACCGACTGCGGTCACTCTCGTCTTGGCTGCAGCGCCCAAGCTCGCGGTGTTTGCGATTGTTGTGCGTATGCTGATCGTGGCCTTCGCTGATTTGGCAGTGCATTGGCAGCCCATGCTGTTGATCTTGGCGGTGTTGTCTCTCGCGATCGGTAATTTGACCGCGATTATGCAGACCAACTTTAAGCGTATGTTGGCGTATTCGACGATCGCCCATATGGGCTTCGTGATGCTTGGTTTGGCCTCGGGTTCGCTCGACGGTGATATCCAGGCTGATACATCCGCCTATGGCTCGGCATTGTTTTACATGCTGACCTATGTGTTAACGACGCTAGCTAGCTTTGGCTTGATCATGTATTTGTCCCGTGAAGGCTTTGAATGTGAAAACATTGATGACCTCAAGGGCTTGAACCGTCGCAGTCCTTGGCTTGCTGCCATGGTGCTCATCCTGATGTGTTCGTTGGCTGGATTGCCGCCGCTGGTGGGTTTTGATGCCAAGCTTCTGATTTTGCAGGCGTTATTGCAGTCGGATCGACTCTGGCTCGCAGTGGTGGCCGTGTTGTTCTCACTGATCGGTGCCTTTTATTACTTGCGCGTCATCAAGGTGGTGTATTTTGATGAGCCTGCCGAGCCAGTGACAGCTGTGCCTGCGATGGGTTTGGTGCCAAATGGATTGTTACTCGTCAATGGTTTGTTGGTGCTGATTCTTGGTTTGATGCCAGGCGCTTTGATCGCCTTGTGTCTGCAGGTGATGCACATTACGCTTTCTTACTGAGGCCTCGAGCATGCTCGGCATGCTTGTTGGTCTCCAAAGAGGTCATGAACGATGAATCAAACAGCAGCAATCTGGTTGTTGATTGTTTTAGCGTGTGTTGCGGCAAATTTACCTTTCATCAATGAAAGACTATTTGCTGTCTTGCCGATCAAACAATTTGCCAATGGTATCAAGCCCTTTTGGGTCCGCGTGTTTGAGTTTTTAGTTTGGTATGGCGTCATCGGATTGCTTGGCATGCTGTTTGAACGCATGATTGGCAATAGTTTTAACCAGCGCTGGGAGTTTTACGTCACGGCGCTGAGTTTATTTGTTGTCTTGGCCTTTCCAGGCTTTGTATTGCGTTATCTGCTCAAGCGCAACTAGCAATCGCAGGTTTAATTCTCAAACCAATTCAACACGCCATCGAGTCCAGCGACATTGAGCGCATAGCGTGCTTGCGCGCGAACAATGGGCTTGGCCCGATAAGCGACCGAGTATCCGGCTAATCCCAGCATTTTGAGGTCGTTCGCACCATCGCCGATCGCGATGATTTGCTCGGGCTTGGCCCCAAGCCCCTGCGCAAAGGCTTGCAACGTATCCGCCTTGCCTTGCGCATCCAAAATCCTGCCTTTGACCTGACCCGTCAGGATGCCGTCTCTCTCTTCGAGAACATTAGAGTGAGCAGCATCAAGGTTGAGAAGGGTTTTTAGTTTTTCCGTAAAAAACGTAAAACCACCGGAGACGAGTAGGACTTTCAAACCTGCTTGGTGTGCATTTTTAACCAGCTGCTCGGCACCGGGGTTTAAGCGAAGTTTTTGCTCGTAGACAGCTTGCAGAACCTCGGTTGATAGGCCCTTTAAAAAAGCGACACGACGGATCAAACTTTCGGAAAAGTCTTTGATCTCTCCTCGCATTGCGGCTTCGGTGATACTGGCAACCTGCTCTTTGACACCACCAAAGGCGGCGATTTCATCGATGCACTCAATGTTGATCAGGGTGGAATCCATATCCATCGCCAATACTTTACAGTCGGTCAGTCGAGCTCCCGCTGCGACATAGGCGCAATCGACATTGACACGTTCGCCCCAGAGCCGCACTTCTTCGCGGATAGAGGCCTCAGTGTTGACACCTAAAATACGTGCGGCTGTGGTGCCGAGACGCTGAACGCCAGAGGCTTCTGCAATCGCCGCGGCGTGTTCAATCAACTCTCCTGAGAGTGCTGGCGACTGAATGACAAGGTTTTGAGTGGTCATAGAAGTTGTCATGGATGGTGGGTCATTAAGGTGAGGCTATAAATATCTAATGTTTTTTATCTAACGCTTTAATGTAACGCCCTAAGAATGCCACGCGTTGCGTCGAAACGTGCAGCGACATCAGCAGCTTTAATTTCAATACGTAGCTTGTCTTGTCCTGAAAAGCGAATGTGGCGCTGTTTTTGAACGAGTTCAATCAGTTTAAGCGGATCAACTGGGGTATTTTGTTTGAAATGGAGCACGATTTGAGTTTCGCTCGCATCGATTTTTTGCAATCCTAGTGGCAGACCCAGTAGTCTAAGTTTATGCGTTGAAATCAACGTACGGGTGGGCTCAGGGAGTTTGCCAAAGCGATCAATCAGCTCTTCTTGGATGGCAATGAGATCGTCGTCGTTCTTGGTGTTAGACAGCCGCTTGTAAATGGACAGGCGCGCATGCACATCACCGCAATAGTCGGCCGGCAATAGGGCGGGCGCATGCAGGTTGACTTCGCAGCCTGCGCTAAAGGGAGCGTCTAGATCAGGCTCGACACCGGCCTTCAAGGCACGTACAGCCTCGTTGAGCATGTCGTTGTACATGGAGAAACCGATTTCCTGAATGTTGCCGGATTGAGACTCGCCGAGGACCTCGCCGGTGCCTCGAATTTCGAGATCATGCATGGCGAGAAAGAAGCCAGAGCCGAGTTCTTCCATGGCTTGGATGGCCTCGAGTCGTTTTTTGGCGTTTTTCGTGATCGCGTCTTCGCCAGGCGTCATCAGATAGGCATAAGCTTGATGATGCGAGCGCCCAACGCGGCCACGTAGCTGGTGAAGCTGCGCGAGTCCGAAACGGTCGGCTCTGTGAATAATAATGGTGTTTGCACTCGGGACATCGATACCTGTTTCAATAATCGTCGTGCAAAGCAGAACGTTGAAACGTTTTTGATAAAACCCCTTCATGACTTGCTCGAGGTCGCGCTCGCCCATTTGGCCGTGTGCGACAGCAATGCGGGCTTCGGGTACGAGCTCCTCTAGACGAGCGCGTCGGTTGTGAATCGTTTCAACTTCGTTGTGCAAGAAATACGCTTGTCCACCGCGCTTCAGTTCGCGCAGAAGCGCTTCGCGCATCGTGCTGTTGTCTTCGCGACGCACAAAGGTTTTGATCGCGAGGCGTTTTTGTGGCGCGGTGGCAATGACAGAAAAGTCACGTATGCCTTCGAGAGACATCCCCAGGGTACGAGGAATCGGGGTCGCGGTGAGTGTCAAAACATCAACCTCGGCGCGCAAGGACTTGAGTGCTTCTTTTTGTCGCACGCCAAAGCGATGTTCCTCGTCGATGATGACCAGGCCCAGGCGCTTGAACTGAACATCCTTTGACAAGATTTTGTGGGTACCAATGACGATATCCACGGTACCGTCTGTGATGCCTTCAATCGCACTTTTGATTTCTTTTGCGGAACGAAAGCGCGAGAGTTCGACGACTTTGACGGGCCAGTCTGCGAAACGATCTGCAAAGGTTTGGGCGTGTTGTTCGGCAAGCAGTGTGGTCGGGCATAGCAGCGCGACTTGTTTGCCATTTGCAATGGCGAGGAAAGCCGCGCGTAAGGCGACTTCAGTCTTGCCAAAGCCGACATCGCCACAGACCAGTCGATCCATTGGGCGACCCGAGGTCATGTCTTGGATCACGCATTGGATCGCAGCCGCTTGATCGGCCGTCTCGTCAAAGCCAAACCCTTCGGAGAATAAATCGTAATCAGAAAGCGGAAGTTTGAAGGCAAAGCCTTGGCGTGCTGCACGTTTGGCGTAGAGATCCAGCAGCTCAGCCGCGGTGTCTCGTACTTGCTGGGCGGCCTTGCGTCTTGCCTTGTCCCATTGGCCGGAGCCCAGTAGATGTAGGGGTGCCGACTCGGAATCGGTGCCACTGTAGCGTGCGATCACATGCAGCTGTGAGACTGGAACGTAGAGGGTGGTTTTATTGGCGTATTCGAGAAACAGAAACTCCATCTCGCCTTCGCCCATGTCCAGATTGACCAGGCCGTGATAACGACCGATACCGTGCTGCGCATGGACGACGGGATCGCCTTCGCGTAGTTCGGAAAGATCCCGCACCATTGCTTCGACGTTACTGGCCCGCTCTTGATCGCGTTTGCCTCGTCTGGCTGTGCCACCGTGGCCCGGGTAGAGGTCGTTTTCAGTTAAAAACAACAGACCTTGAGCCGGTACGGCGAATCCTGTCGCGAGTGGGGCGACCGTAATACCAAAGTGCGCATTCCCCTCGAGAAAAAGCGAGACGGACTCTGTTTGTGCATCGGGTGCAAGGCTATGTTCTGCCAGCATTTGAACAATAGTTTCACGTCGTCCATGGGAGTCCGTGCACAACACAATGCGTCTGGCATAGTCGCTGCCCTGGACGTCGCTTGAGCGCGTTGTGCGCGTCAGCAGGTCGCGAAGTTTGGCAAGAGGATCTTCGGCTCGCCTAGAAATGCCAATATCGGGCGCTGGGGCAAAATCCGGGTGTGTATGGTCTGCGGTGAGTGCGAGTCTGGGAAAGGCTTTGAGATGCTCAAACAGGGTTTCATTTTGTAAAAACAGCGCCTCTGGGGGAAGAACCGGACGCTCGCGATCGCTTTTTAAAAAGTTGTAGCGTGTTGCCGTGTCCTGGGTAAAACGCCGCATCGCATCGTCGATATCGCCCAGCGTCACGATAAGGGTTTCAGTTTTTAAATAATCAA
Source organism: Burkholderiaceae bacterium (assembly GCA_044368775.1). GTDB lineage: Bacteria > Pseudomonadota > Gammaproteobacteria > Burkholderiales > Burkholderiaceae_B > Zwartia. The sequence continues at coordinate 7,541 of JBILJA010000062.1, read as the reverse complement.
AGAGCGTGGCGGTCTGTTCAAAAAATAGGGGCAGGTAGTACTCAACTCCAGCGAACGGGATGCCGTTGCCCATATCGCGATAAGGTAAGGCGCGCGAAGGGTCGCCTTCGAAAACCTCGCGAAAAGTCGCCCGAAAATGATTGCGCGCGGCTTCGTCCATCGGAAATTCCCGTCCAGGCAGGAGCTGGACTTCGCCGACGGGGTAAAGGCTGCGTTGAGTGTCGATATCAAAGGCCCGGATCGACTCAATCTCGTCGTCAAACAAGTCAATGCGGTAGGGGACGACCGATCCCATGGGAAAGAGATCGATCAGACTACCTCGAACGCAAAATTCGCCCGGTGCGGTGACCTGGGAGACATGCGCATAGTTGGCGAGCGTTAATTGCTGACGCAGCGCGTTTTCGTCGAGCTTATCTTTTTGTTTGAAGGAAAATGTATAGGCTGCGAGAAAGCTCGGAGGGGCGAGGCGATACAGTGCCGTGGTAATGGGAACGGTCAGGACATCGACTTCGCCGAGCATTAAGGCGTGCAGCGTGCGCAGGCGCTCAGAAATCAAGTCCTGGTGCGGGGAAAAGCTGTCATAAGGCAGTGTTTCCCAGTCCGGCAAGGGACGGACCCTGAGGGTTGGTGCAAAGATCGGGATTTCTTCGGCCAAACGCTGCGCCTCGAGCGGCTCGGCCGTCAGAATGACAAGCGTCTTGCCACTTGCGCGGGCAAGCTCGGTCAAGAGCCAGGCGTCGCCGGACCCGGCGGGCGTGGGTTGAGCAAAGCGCAAACCGGGTTTGAGCGAAGCGAGCAGGGTAGAAACAGAATGAGAAGCAGCCGACATTGACAGTAAATCGCAGGAGTGATCGCGCATGAAAAAGCGCAAGTAATGCGCGACGAGGTGGTGTTTATGACACCGACTAAACCATTGATTATAAAATCAAGCGCATATGATGCCTCCTAAGCCCCCTTTTGATGTTCCTTTTCGCATCGTCGCCATCGTTCCTGCGGCAGGAATTGGCGCGCGTGCGCTCAGTGCTGATCAAGTACAAACACCCAAACAATATCGCCTGTTGGCCGGGCAAGCGATGCTTAGACACTCGGTTCAAGCTTTGTTGGCGGACCCGAGGATTCAAGAAGTCCGGGTTGCCGTAGCGCCCGGCGATAACGAAGCCGAGACTGTCTTGACGGGTTTGCCAAGAACGCAATGTTCGCCTTGTGGTGGCGCCACGCGCGCGCAAACCGTTTTAAATGCGTTAAACGAGGCGCGGTTGGCTCCTGAGGACTGGGTCTTGGTGCATGACGCTGCGCGTCCAGGTTTGCCTCTAGAGGCCTTGGCGCGCCTGATTGACGCCTGCTTGGCGGACGGTGTCGGGGGATTGCTGGCGATGCCGACGGCCGATACACTCAAAATGGCGCAGCCACAAACAGCGCAGGTTGCCCGCACAGTGCCCCGCGAAGGACTCTGGCAGGCCCAAACGCCGCAGATGTTTCGCGCGGGTTTGCTGCTCCAAGCCCTCACGCGGGCAATGAACACGCCTGTGGAAGCGCATGCTCCAACAGATGAGGCTCAGGCCATGGAGGCATTGGGCTATGCACCGATTTTGGTGCGGGGATCAGGTCGAAACACCAAAATCACCTGGCCCGAAGACTTTAAATGGGTGGAGTCGTGGCTATGAGTGATTTTGCCTTGCGGATTGGTCAGGGTTTTGATGTGCATGCTCTGGTCGAGGGACGTACCTTGATGCTGGGGGGCGTGACGATTGCGCACACGCATGGTTTGCTCGGGCACTCCGATGCGGATGCTTTATTGCATGCGATTACAGATGCGCTACTCGGTGCGGCTGGTCTGGGCGATATTGGACGTTTGTTTCCTGACACGGATCCTCAATTTAAAGGCGCCGATAGTCGTGTGCTGTTGCGCGAAGCCTATCGGCGCGTGCAGGCCTCTGGGTGGCAGTTGGTCAATCTGGATGCAACGATTCACGCGCAGGCGCCAAAAATCGGTCCTCATTGCGCCGCGATGGCCGCCAATATTGCAAGCGATTTAGGTGTATCAGCCACCGAGGTCAATATCAAAGCCAAAACCAACGAAGGTCTCGGACATCTGGGGCGACAAGAAGGAATTGCAGCCAACGCTGTGGTCTTGTTGTGCAAGCGCTAATCATTACAACTAACCATCGCTATATGCGGTAAAAATTTCAACTTGAGCGGTCAGTCCTCCGCCCGTTCTTGCGTGAAAACTGAGTTCGCCCTCCATGTGTTGCAACAGGCGATCAACAATCGCAAGCCCCAGTCCTGTGCCAGAGGCGCCCGTACGCGCCATATTGCCTCTCCAAAACGGCTTACGTACGCGTGCGATGTCGTGTACGGAGATGCCTGGTCCTCGATCCGAAATTTTGATTTTGAACGAGTGACTACTCCCTTCTAGGACGACTTCGAGTGTGGGAGGCTCGTCATTCTGATGACCATAACGTCGCGCGTTTTCGATGAGGTTAGTCAAGATACGCCTTAAATCCGTGGCCGAGACGGGCGCAACGATGCCCGCTTGGATCGTGGTCGTGAGTGTGCCACCAACATGCTTGGTGAGGCATCGCTCTCGGTCAGTGAGCTCGGTCAGCAGAGTCGAAATATTGGTGGTGCGAGGAGACTCAAGATTTGCGGGGCGGGCATAATCCATCAGTTGAGCCAGCGAATGATCAATTTGCGCTAAATCCTGATCGATGGCGATCTTGCCTGCGTCATTCATGGCGCTTAATTCGACCTCCAAGCGCATGCGGGTCAAGGGCGTGCGCAGGTCATGGGAGATGCCGGCCAACATTAATGTTCGATCGGCGTTGGTTTGGTGGAGTTCGCGCGCCATTCTATTAAAGCTGCTGTTGAGTGTTCGCAGTTCGCGTGCCCCGGTTTCGGGCAAAGCAGGTGGAGAGATCCCTTTTGAGAGAAGCTGCACCGAACGCGCTAGGCGCGAGAGTGGCCGATTGATGTAGGACACGCCAAGGGCCGCACCTAGGAGAGACAACAAGAGCGCCGCCGCACCCCAGCTCAACCACTCAATGCCGCCCGTCAGTCTGATTTCGTGACGCTCAAAAGAAAGCCAGTATTTATCATTATCGAGACGAAAACTGACCCAAAACCCCGGCACTTCATTGACGGACCAGGCAAGGATTGTTTCCTCGCCAAGTTGCGCACGCACGAGCTTGGCGACGCGCTGCCAATACCTACTTGCAGGAAGTGGTTCGATGACATCTTGACCCCTGCGCGCGGCAACGTCCAGCCCTTCGCGGAGAGACAACGTTCGCAAGAGCGTGAGACGCTCTGCTTTCGGTGTGTAAGCAAGCGTTGAGAGCGTTAGCGTGACCGAGGTTGCGATGCGCTGGCTCATCTGCGCTGCGCGTGGTCCCATTTCAAGGCTGAAAAAAATCAGAACCCAGGCACCTAAGCTGGCAAGCATCAGCGTTGAAAGCAGTAAAAAACTGCGGGTAAAAAGATCGACTTGCGAGACCGTATGCGTGAACCACGCGCAGCCTTGTCGTATAGCAACAGTCCAATGATTCAAGGATTGCAAAAGCAACTGTCGAAGCTGTTGTTTGAACGCGCTAATTGCGCCCATCCGGCACAAAGACATAGCCCATACCCCAGACAGTCTGAATAAACGTAGGCTTTGCCGGATTGATTTCAATGAGTTTGCGCAGACGGGATATTTGGACGTCCAGACTTCGATCAAAGGCTTCGTATTCGCGGCCGCGGGCGAGTTCCATGAGCTTGTCGCGAGAGAGGGGGATCTTGGGGTGGCGTGCAAAGACTTTTAAAACAGAAAATTCCCCCGTTGTAATGGGCACAATTTGTTGGTCGCGTGACAGGCAGCGTGTCGCCAAGTTAAGGCAATACGGGCCGAATGAAATGGTCTCATTTTCTTGCCCTGGTGCGCCTGGGTGCTCGTCACTGTTGCGACGGCGTAGGACCGCGTTGATGCGCGCGAGAAGTTCGCGAGGATTGAATGGTTTAGACAAATAGTCGTCGGCCCCCATTTCGAGCCCAATGATCCGGTCGATCTCTTCGGCTCTTGCCGTGAGCATGATGATTGGGGTTTTATCCAGAGTGGCGCGCAAGCGACGGCATACGGACAAACCGTCCTCGCCCGGTAACATCAGGTCTAGAACGAGCAAATCAACGTACTCGCGTTGCCAGATTTTGTTCATCTCTCTGGCGTCTTCGGCTGTGAGCACATTAAAGCCTTGCTCGGTTAGATATCTGCGCAGCAAGTCTCTTAGTCTAGGGTCATCGTCAACAACAAGAATTTTTCGTATGCAATGGGTATTTAAGGTGTTCATAGGCAAAAATGTAACCGTGGTCGCGGTAGGAAGGTTAGGAATCTCACAAGGTTTTACAAAGGCTGACAGATGGTTAATATCGTGTAACAAAGTGTTTCAAGCGGGGAGCTTCATCGACGCACGCCCGAGGTTCATTACAATCTCTTCATGACACGAATTCTGGCATTTGAAACTTCAACCTCGACCGGTACCGTCGCGTTACTGTCGGAGCAAGGCTCAACCCTCTCAGTGACCCAGCGCACAATCGAGGGAACAACGGGGCATGCCTCGGCGATACTCCCGCTGGCGTACTCTATTTTAGCCGAGCACAATCTCACACAAAAAGATGTGACTGCCGTTGCGTTTGGCCAAGGACCCGGAGCGTTTACCGGTGTGCGCGTCGCCTGCGGTGTGGCACAAGGCATCGCGCTGGCGCTCGATATTCCTTTGATTCAGGTGGGGGCGTTGCCGGCTGTTGCCGCGCAGGCTCTGCCCCGACACCCTGAAGCGCTGCTGTACGTGGCGCTTGATGCGCGCATGGACGAGGTTTACTTTGGTGTGTACGCGCGCTCAGTGACGGATGAGCTCATCGCGATTCAACCCCCTGTTTTGTTAGCGGGTGCGGACGTTCTATTGTTTATTTCCCAGCGTCAACAATTTTGGCAAAAGCGTGTTCCCGAGTTCCGGTCAATGACGCTTGTCGGGGAGGGGTGGTCTGTGGTTGAGTCGTGTTCAACGGCTTGCACATGGCCTAAGACTTGGGTGTTGGATAATCTGCAAGCGCGTCCCGAGGCCCAGGCTGTTGCCACGCTCGCTTTGCAGGCGCTCAAGGCAGGTTTAGCGCTGTCACCTGAGCAGGCAAGCCCTCTTTATCTGCGTGATAAGGTTGCGTTTACAAGCTTGGAGCGTGCCCGCGGAGAGGGAGGTAATCCACGCGCCAAACCTCCAGGCTCTGCGGCGCTGCTACCCATGCTGCGTTCGGACTTGCGTGAGGTTGTAGCGTTGGAGGCTGCCGTTCAGTCTTTTCCCTGGACATTGAAAAATTTTGAGGATGCCCTAGACGCGGGTTATGAGGCTTGGGTGCTTCGCAGCGAGGAAGGGCTACAAGGTTTTTCCGTGACAATGGTGGCGCCCGATGTCGCGCACTTGTTGGTCATCGCCGTGGCAAAGGACGTGCAACGGCGCGGTGTTGGCAGGCAGTTACTCGCACATGTCACGCATTTGGCGCGTGCTGCAGGTACCGAAGGCATTGTCTTGGAAGTTCGACCGTCCAACCAAGCGGCACAGGACTTTTATCTTGTTGAGGATTTTGTACAGATTGGTCTCAGGCGGGATTATTATCCTGCAGCAAAGGGTCAGCGAGAAGACGCCCTAATTCTTAAAAAGAGTTTTGACAGCTTATGACCGTATCTCAACCAAGCGCACCCCAGTTTTCGGCCTTGCAGCTCGCTTGGTTGCAAGAGCTTGGCATCGAAAAGCCTTGGTTGCCCCACGAGCAGCCCGCGCCGAAAAACATCAATGTGCAGAGTGCAGTCGCGGCGGTTGTGCCTCAGCCGAAACGCCCCGTGACGGCTGCGCCTTCTCGAGTCGTCCCCCCTGTGACCAGACCTGTTTTAGAAACTCAGGTGGATACGCCTGCCTTGGCTGCCGCGGCGCATGACTTAGCGTCTTTGGCGGCAACGGTCCGTGCCTGCGAAGCATGTGGACTGTGCCGTGAACGCCAACAGGCGGTTCCTGGTGAGGGTGTCGAGTCGCCCGCCATCATGGTCATCGGAGAGGCACCGGGGGTTTTCGAAGACCGTGAGGGTAGACCTTTTGTGGATCGCCCTGGACTGATGCTTGACAACATGCTTTCGGCGATTCAAAGCAGTCGGACGCATCAAGTGTTCGTCAGCAATATCGTCAAGTGTCGTCCGCCCGGAAATCGCAATCCCAAGCCCGCAGAGCTCGAGGCATGCAAGCCATTTTTGTTGCGGCAAATTGAGCTTGTCCGCCCATTTAGTATTTTGGCCGTCGGTCGGGCGGCGCAATCATTGTTAGGGTCGGAGGAGCCCCTTGCAAACCTGCGTCAAGTGACACATGGGTTGATGGTGGCTGGGCAAAAAATCCCTTTGATCGCCACCCATCATCCCTTTCACCTGCTGAGCCACCCCGCGGACAAGGCTGCGGCCTGGCAGGACTTGCAGCTTCTTAAGACCGTTTCAGGTCTTTAATCACGCGGTTTGCAAGCGACTCAACGCCCTCGAAGTGTCACAGCGCTTTACCGTGCCCTTCCTGGCCAATTTCATCAAGCAGATGGGGGTTTTTGTTGAGATTGCTGCGGTTCCACCGCATCATGACCACCATGAGCGAAGCCACGAGCCCACCGAAAATCCAGATAATCACATCGATCGGCATATCGGCCCATAACATCAGGGTGTACATGGCCACCATCACCAGGATATTGAGTTGTTCGTTGAAATTTTGGACTGCAATCGAATGTCCCGCCGACAACAACACATGGCCGCGATGCTGCAGCAGAGCATTCATTGGCACGACAAATAGACCCGAACACAGGCCGATCAGGATCAGCAGCAAATAAGCCACCCAAGGCAACTGTGTGCCCATGACGTTGATAGTCATCGAACTGTTGACGAAGGGCATGAGCATGACGATAAAGCCCATCGCAATACCCAAGGGCAGCACTTTTAATGCTTTTGGCAGCGGTACCCGTCCTGCAAGAATAGATCCCGCGATCGTTCCGAGCGCGGTGATGCCCATCAGAATAGAAGCTTGGTCCAGACGGTAGCCGAGATGGTCTTTACCCCACTCGATCACGATGAGTTGCAACGTCGCGCCAGCACCCCAAAAAAGGGTCGTGACACCAAGAGAAATTTGACCCAGTTTGTCTTTCCACAGGATACGCACGTAACCGGCGAAGGTTTTGACCAGTTTGAATGGGTTTTTGTTTTGCTTTGGATAGACGAGATTCGTACTCGGAATCATCAAATTGCAAAGCGCTGCAGCGATATAAACAAAGGCGATCATCAAAATGGCGGCCTCGGCAGGTGTGTCCACTAAATTACTGATCCAAGCATGGCTGAGCAACCAGGCAGATACGGTGGGCGAAACCAACACGCCACCCACCACGGTACCCATAATGATGGACAAAATGGTCAAGCCCTCGATCCAGCTATTTCCTTTGACCAATTGCAAAGGGTGAAGCATCTCGGTGACAATGCCGTATTTAGCGGGTGAGTAGGC
>JBILJA010000061.1:0-13513 GCA_044368775.1 Burkholderiaceae bacterium | reverse complement strand
GTTGCGGCTGGAGCGTCGGATCAAGCGTCCGGCGCTCGTCAAACACAAAACAATTACCCTGGTAACCCACCCCACCGGTTTCTTCGAAGTATTTGAGAATGCCGCCGTCAAGTTGGTAGACGTTTTCAATGCCTACTTCGCCCATAAAAATCGCAGCTTTTTCGCACCGAATACCGCCTGTGCAAAAACTGATGATTGTTTTCCCCGCGAGCTCGTCTTTGTGATCGAGTACAGCTTGAGGAAACTCAGTGAACTTGGTGAGATGCCAATTGATCGCACCGACGAAGGTCCCTGCGTCGACTTCGAAATCATTGCGCGTATCCAACAACACAACCGGACGACCCGTGTCGTCACGACCCGCCGTGATCCAGCGCGCGGCCGTCTGCGCATCGACCGCAGGGGCCCGACCTGCCTCGGGGCGAATCGTCGGGTGATTCATGCGGATAATCTCGCGCTTGATTTTGATCAGCATTTTCTTGAAAGGCAGATCCGCAGAAACGCTGTACTTGACCTCAAGGTCGGCAAAGGCAGGGTCCTGACGCAGCCAGACTAAAAACTGATCAATGTTTTCCTGGGTACCTGCCAAAAATAGATTGATACCCTCGGGCGTCAATAGAATCGTCCCTTTGAGTGTCTGCGCTTGGGTTTGCTCGAGCAGAACAAGACGGCGCTGCTCGAGGTTTTCAAGGGAAACGAACTTGTAGGCGGCAATATTGAAAATTTGTGTCATCGGTATCGATCGAGTGATGGGACCATGCGAGGTCCTCACTCGAAATTATACCCACTACAATATTGGCATGAATATCGTTCTCAATGGCCAACCCAAGACCCTCTCCGGTCCCCTTTCTGTCTCTGCGCTCATCGACACGCTCGGCTACACGGGCAAACGTATCGCTGTCGAACGCAATGGCGAAATCGTACCCAAAAGTACCTATGCGAGCGTGCAGCTTGAGGCAGGCGACCGACTTGAAATTGTTGTTGCCGTCGGAGGAGGTTAAAGATGCATCCTCTTCATATTCGTAGTTTCGTCAACAGACGTAGCCATATGACCAAGGGCCAACAAGAGGCCCTTGACGCGTTTCTAAGTACATGGTCGATCGCTTATCAACCTAGCCCATTGAATCTGACCGAAGCGTTTGGCGCAGCCGCCCCCACAATCTTGGAGATCGGCTTTGGCATGGGTGAAACCACAGAGCAAATCGCACTCGCCAGACCGCAGGAGCACTTTCTAGGTGTCGAGGTGTTTAATGCGGGCGTGGGTGCCATGCTCAAACGCATCGAAGCCTCGAATCTCACCAATGTGCGCCTGATTCAGCACGATGCGGTCGAAGTGCTGCGCGACATGATTCTGCCCAAAACACTGGCAGGTGTGCATATTTATTTTCCGGATCCTTGGCCGAAAAAACGTCACCATAAACGTCGTTTGATTCAACCGCCTTTGATTGCGCTATTGGCTAGCAGGATGGCGCCAGGCGCCTACATCCACTGCGCGACAGATTGGGAACACTATGCCCATCAGATGCTGGACGTCCTGTCGCAAGAGAAAATACTCGCGAACACTTGCGAAGGCTTCGCACCCAGACCTGATTATCGTCCGCTGACCAAGTTTGAAAACCGCGGACTGCGCCTGGGTCACGGGGTCTGGGATCTGATTTTTAAAAAGACAGGCGACTAAAGGCCAAAACCGCCTAACTAACGGCCAAAACCACCCAGCTTGCCAAGGCCTTTCATGCCGCCCATGGCGCGCATCATCTTGGCCATTCCGCCTTTTTTCATTTGCTTCATCATGCCCTGCATTTGTTCAAACTGATTGAGCATGCGATTGACTTCTTGAACGGGCACGCCGGCACCCGCAGCGATGCGGCGCTTGCGAGAGGCTTTGAGCAAATCGGGCTTGGCTCGCTCAAGGGGCGTCATGGAATTCAAAATACCCTCGGTGCGTCGCATTTGCTTTTCTGCCTGACCGCCTTGTAGCTGGCCTGCGGCTTGGGCAAACTGGGCGGGGAGCTTTTCAAGAAGCGATCCCATATCACCCATCTTTTTAACTTGCGAGAGTTGATCGCGAAAATCGTTTAGATCGAACTTGTCGCCGGATTTCATCTTGGCGGCGAACTTTTGCGCCTCGGCGACGTCGATATTTTTCTGCGCTTGCTCCACGAGCGACACGATGTCGCCCATGCCCAAGACCCGTTGAGCCATGCGCTCTGGATGGAAAGGCTCGAGGCCATCGAGCTTTTCGGACACGCCTACAAACTTGAGTGGCTTGCCCGTCACATGCCGAACAGATAAGGCGGCGCCGCCACGGGCGTCACCATCAAGCTTTGTCAACACCACACCGGTCAGAGGCAAGGCCTCGCCAAAGGCGCGTGCGGTATTGACCGCATCCTGACCTTGCATGGCATCCACGACAAACAAGGTTTCAATTGGGTTGAGGAAATCATGCAACGCGCGAATCTCGCGCATCATGGCCTCATCAATACCCAAGCGACCAGCCGTGTCGACAATCAGCACATCGAAATGATGACGGCGGGCGTAATCAACCGCATTGCGGGCGATCTCCTCGGGCTTTTGCGTAATGTCCGAGGCAATCCATTCGACGCCGACTTGCTCAGCAACCGTTTTAAGCTGTTCAATCGCAGCTGGGCGATAGACGTCGGCACTGACCACGGCGACTTTCTTTTTGCCCGTCTTGCGTCCGTGTTGTACATGGTTGCCCTCAGCGAGCCAACGTGCAAGCTTGCCGGTCGTGGTGGTTTTACCCGCCCCCTGTAAACCGGCCATCAAAATAATCGCGGGCGGCTGCATGGCCAATGACAACTCACTCGCATCGGCCCCCAAATCACCGCCCATCAGAGCGGTCAGCTCACGGTGCACCACACCGACAAGCGCTTGCCCGGGCGACAAGCTCCCAACCACCTCCTCGCCCAAAGCTTTTTCCTTGACCCGAGCGACAAAGTCACGCACGACGGGTAAGGAAACATCGGCCTCAAGCAGCGCAAGGCGAACCTCACGCAGCATGTCCTGAGTATTGGTTTCTGTGAGACGTGCTTCGCCTCGCATCGTCTTGACGACACGGGATAGACGCTGGGTGAGATTTTCAAGCATGATGACGGTTTCGCTTTACACTAGACATATGTCTTACGGTATTGTATTTCACTCCCTCGCTGCGGTGGCCTATGCTGCCCTCGCTTTCAGACTTTTTCGCTCGCTTTCGTCGGACTCACCGATCGTCAAGTCTGGCCGCCTGGCGCGTGCTGGGCTTCTTTTCGCCATTATTTTGCACGGCTTTGCCCTGCGTCATATGGTTCTCCAACAAGACAACCTGAGTCTTGGTTGGGCGCTCGCCCTCTCCGCGGCAGTATGGATCGGCATGCTGGTGTTCTGGTTGGAAAGCTTAGTGCTACCGGTTGACGGCTTAAAACTCTTGCTTTTACCTGTCGGCGCAGCGGTCTGCCTGCTCGCGGCCTTATTTCCCCAGTCTAAAGTGATTGCTCACGCCCAAGATGCAGGCTTACAGATTCACTTGTTGATCGCTTTGTCCGCGTACGCGTTGGTCACCATTGCGGCCTTGCAGGCCATGCTGATGTCGGGTCTCGATCGTAGACTTCATTTTCCCCGTCTAGACGGCCCCACCCCACCTGGCACGCTTCGCTTGGTCGTTGGACGTCTTCTGGATGCTCAACCGCCACTCTTGGCGCAAGAGCAGATTTTGTTTCGCTTGATCTGGATCGCCTTTGCGGCCCTGAGCTTTACCTTGATTTCGGGTGTCTTGATTTCGCTGTCCCTATCCGGAAAATGGCTGCCGTTTGATCACAAATCGATTTTTACGTTGCTATCATGGCTGACGTTTGGCATCCTCATTGTGGGTCGACACCTGCGCGGATGGCGCGGACGTACCGCTCTGCGCTATACGCTTGTCGGTTTTGCATTCGTGGTCTTGGCCTATACCGGCTCGCGCTTCGTCATCGAAGTCATCCTACAGAGGCATTGAGATGGGTAAAACACTATTTTGGATTGCCGTATTTTTTGCCGTTCTGTTAGGAAGTCGTTTTTTAGCGCACCAAGCCGCGAAAAAACGCTTTCGGGATGAACAAGCCAGCAAGTCTCCTCCAAGCAAGCCTCTAACAGGATCCGAGGCGATGGCGCAATGCGCGCACTGTGGCATATTTTTACCTCGTTCGGAGGCTTTGCTGACCCAAGACGAAACTTGGTGCAGCCAAGCGCACGCTCAACTTGGTCCTCGCAGACCCCGCTAACTTCACATCATGAAGCTCGACGCACAAGCTTGGCTTGAACCCGCAGCAGGCATCACGCTGCGTCCCTCTCCCAACTTTAACGAACGTCCGACTGACAGCGATATTTCGTTGCTGGTGATTCACAATATCAGTTTGCCGCCCGGTCAGTTTGGCACGCCGTTCGTCGCGGATCTCTTTCTCAATCAGCTTGATCTACAGGCCGACCTTTGGTTTAAAGAAAATCTACAAGGACTGACCGTTTCCGCGCATTTTGTCATCGACCGCACTGGTCACATTACGCAGTATGTTTCGTGCGACGCGCGGGCTTGGCATGCGGGCGTGTCACAACACGCAGGACGCGAGCAATGCAATGATTTTTCTATCGGCATTGAACTCGAAGGCACGGATACCCTCGCCTATACAACGGCACAATACACCGCGCTCGCCGCGTTGACAGCATGCCTGCGCGCACGCTACCCCCTCACCGCAGTCAGAGGGCATTGCGACATCGCACCTGGGCGCAAAACAGACCCAGGACCTGCCTTTGATTGGGATCGCTATGCCCAGCTTGCGGGTTGGTCTGTCGCGTCTTTACCTAGCCCGCGACCAGACTTAACCGAGTAACAACTGATTCACGCGTCGGACAAAGGCGGTTGGGTCAGGCAAGCTCGAGCCGTCCGCCAACAAGGCCTGCTCGAACAACAAGCTGGCCCAGTCATTAAAGGATGCGTCCGAAGCAGACTGCACACGTTTGACCAACGCGTGCTCTGGATTGATTTCAAGCACGGGAAGGATGCTTGGGGCTTCTTGACCCGCGGCTTTGAGCATGCGTTGCAAGTGTGGACTCAAATCGTTTTGCCCCACCACCACGCATGACGGCGAATCAACGAGACGCAAGGTCACGCGGACTTCTTTGACGCGATCCTTGAGGGACTCTTGCAGTCGCTCGACCAACGGCTTGAACTGCTCCGCGACCTCGGTCTGATGCTTCTTTTCCTCATCATCGGCCAAAGCTTCTAGATCAAGGCCGCCTTTTGCGACCGAGACCAGTTTCTTAGCATTGAACTCACGCAAGTGCGACAGCATCCACTCGTCGACGCGATCCCACAAGACCAACACTTCGATACCTTTTTTGCGGAAGATCTCGAGGTGTGGACTATTGCGACCTGCTGTGTAGCTATCCGCCGTCACAAAATAAATCGTATCCTGCCCTTCCTTCATGCGAGAAACATAATCCTCTAGCGTGACGGTCTGCGCATCGGAGTCATCTTTGGTCGAGGCAAAACGCAAAAGCTTGGCGATACGTTCAAGGTTAGCCGAATCCTCACCAGTACCTTCCTTTAAAACCTGACCAAATTCGGCCCAAAAGGTCGCGTATTCATCTTTTTTATTTTCCGCCAAGTCTTCGAGCAAACTCAAAATACGTTTGGTCGAGCCCTCTCGAATCGCCTTGACGTCACGACTTTCCTGCAGCAACTCGCGTGAAACGTTTAGAGGCAAATCGGCAGAGTCAATCACGCCTCTGACAAAGCGCAAATAGGACGGCAACATCTGTTCAGCATCGTCCATGATGAACACGCGCTTGACGTAGAGCTTGACGCCGCGACGCGCGTCGCGATCCCACATATCAAACGGCGCATGCTTGGGAACGTACAGCAATTGCGTGTACTCACTGCGCCCCTCGACGCGATTGTGCGTCCAGGCGAGCGGATCATCATAGTCATGCGAGACGTGCTTATAAAACTCACGATACTGCTCGTCGGTCACCTCGGACTTGCTGCGTGTCCAGAGCGCGTTCGCCTGGTTTACTGACTCCCACTCGTCTTTTTTAACTTGCTCAGACTTTTCCTGATCCCACTCTTCTTTGAGCATTTGAACAGGCAGAGAGATATGGTCTGAGTAGCGACGCAAGACTTCGCGCAATTTCCAGCCACTCAAAAACTCATCTTCGTCGGCACGCAAATGCAAAACCACATCTGTCCCGCGGGTGGATTTTTCTGTCGCGCCAATCGAGAACTCGCCTTGACCGTCAGACTCCCAAAGCACCGCCTGATCCGCAGGTAGGCCCGCACGGCGGCTACGCACCGTGACTTTATCTGCCACGATAAAGGACGAATAAAAACCCACACCAAACTGGCCAATGAGCTGGGCGTCTTTTTGCTTGTCGCCAGTCAGCTTTGAGAAAAACTCGCGGGTTCCGGAACGCGCGATCGTACCGAGGTTGGCGATGGCTTCGTCTCTGGAAAGTCCCACGCCGTTATCAGAAATGGTGATGGTGCGGGCCGCCTTGTCATAATCCACGCGCACGCGCAACTCGCCATCTCCCTCAAAAAGGGCGGGATGGTCAATCGCTTCGAAGCGTAATTTGTCGCACGCATCCGAGGCGTTCGAGACCAGTTCGCGAAGGAAAATTTCCTTGTTGCTGTAGAGCGAATGGATCATCAGATGCAGCAGTTGCTTGACCTCTGCCTGAAAACCCAGTGTTTGAGAGGCGTCTGAGGACGCAGTCGTTTGATTCATCGTGCTCACCGTAAGTTATCCACAGAAAGACTTGTCTAAGAATATTTAAATGCGTCGCGCATGCAGCGACCACCCAAACGCCTCAGACAAGCTGATAAAAAGTAATTGGGGGGTAAAGCTCGGATTTCAAGAGGGCGCGAGACAAGCAATCAGTTGCCTAACATCCGGACAATCCTCAAGCGTATCGATGAGCGCAATAACGGCCTCTGGAGGTCCGAGCGGCTCGGCCGAGAGCGCCCAGCAGCGGTGAAACTTGCTGAGCTGGGCCTCGCGGCTCAAGGGCCTAGCCGGGCTCGCCAGCATCGCATCGATCGCATGACGCATGATCGTGCCATCGTTGAGCCTGACGGTCACTTCTTGAGGGACGAGTGCGTTGGGGTTGGGATTGTCGTCTTTTTCCATCCGGACTTTGAGGGAAAGCGCATAGGTCTCGGGGTCGGCCAGAGCCTCTCCGCGAAAATGCATAGGGTCCAGCGCCCCATGCTGGAGCACTTTTGCCAAGACAAAGGGCATACATAAACGCGCATAATTCGGCGTGGGATTTTCGACGCCCGGCCGGTTGACCAGATGGTTGAGCAGCGATGGTCCTCGCACGATAATTTCATCCACATCGGTCACCGCGAACCCTGCTTGCTGACGCAAACTGATCAAGCCCTCGATGCCACCATGGGTCGCACGCCCGCTTGGATAAGGCTTGTGACTGAGCTCCGTGACGCGCCACCGCTGGCCGAGTCCCTGCATCGCGGACTCGAGATCCCATTCGGATTCGAAGAGCGGTAGATAACCAAAACGTCCCGTCAAGGGCGTCTGTAAGCTTGGGAAACCAGTTTGGGCTAAATCACAAGACTGGAGCGCCGCACGGGCATTGACACCGATCTGCAAAGGGAGCACCACACTACCTTCGGTATGGGCCTGCATCGTGCCGCTGACTTGACCGAGTTGATGGCCTAACGCCGCAAGCGTAGTGGCACCATCAAAGCCTCTCAGGTTGGCTAAGCCCGCCACCGCGCCAAAGCCACCCGAAGCCGCAGGACGGAAGAACCTCAAACCCAACTTGGAAGCCATCCCAATCATACAAGACACATCGACGCCCGCTGCAATGGCTGTCAACAAGGCGCGACCAGAAACAGGCCCGCGCAACTGAGACTCGGCGAGCAAGACAGGCAGCAGAGTCGCCATGGCATGCAACACTGCGCCTTCGTGCAAGCAGTCAAACTCCTGACAGTGCGCCTGGTAAGCGTTGACCAAAACGGCCTGTGTCGCGGTCAGCGTGCGGCGCTGCCCCCAAAGCGAGACCTCGTTGCTCGTCCCCCATTGGCTGACTGCAGCAAGCAAAGGCGCGACCTCGACCGTGCTGCTACCCGCGACACCGACCCCGATCGTATCAAGCATAAAAATTTTAGCGGCCTCGATCGCTTGTGGCGAGAGATGCTCATAACGGACAGACGCCGCATGCCGGGCAAGTTTGGCATCAAGACTCGGCATGATTTTTATCCTCTTTAGTGTGCACGACACGTTGCGGGAAAGGAATCTCTATCTTGTTGGCATCAAAGGCGATTTTTAGATGACGTAAAAACTCTCGACGCACAGGGCCGTGCCATAAAGCAACGACTTTAATGCGCGCTTTAATCATGACGGCAGACTCTGCCCATTGTTCGACACCCGCAATTTCAATGTCATCCAAAATTTTGTCGCCAAAATCCGGATCGTGACGCAGGGCGGCGGATACATCCCGCATGATGTCAAACACCTGATCGATATCCGTTCGATATGACACACCAACATCGATGACAGCAAAGGCAAAGTTTCGACTCAGATTCGTCACGGTCGTAATGACACCATTCGGCACGAAATGAACCGAACCTTGGTAGTCGCGCAAGCGCACATACCGGAGCGTGACTTCTTCGACAAAACCGGCTTTGCCCGCCACCTCGACAATGTCCCCTTGACGAATCTGATTTTCGAGCAACATCACAATGCCCGTAAAGTAGTCTTTGACCACGCTCTGCGCACCGAAACCAATCGCGATACCCGCCACACCGGCAGTCGCGAGCAGCGGGGCGATGGAAACACCTAATTCGGATAAAGCGAGCATGATCGCCACGACCACAATCGTGACCGAGGTCACGTATCTAAACACCCGACCTAGAGTCTCGACACGTTTTTTTTCTTCGTTGTCCTGGCTTGCGTTGCCTAGCCTGCTTTGTAATATCCGAATCGAGCGCATAACAATGCTACGGATAAACCACGCAAGTCCCAGGATAATCAAAACGTTGATCAAAGAGAACATCGCCGTTGCCCATACCGGGACCGAAGTACCAAAGTATGACTTTAAAATTTCATTGAGTGTCTCTTGGAACATGCTGATTATTTCATCCGTAAATCAATTCATTTTAATCTTGAGTTCTTTGATAACCGGACTCCAACGCGTGACTTCCGCCTTGATAAAGTCGTTCAAGAACTCGGCGGTTGAACTCGCAAGCTCGATCGAGGCAAGGCGATCGCCAAGCTCGGGGTTAGACATGATTTGTTTAACCTCGCCATTGAGCTTGGCAATGATCGTAGGTGGTGTGCCTGCAGGTGCAAGCAGACCGAACCACTCTGTGGTCACAACGTCGATCCCCTGCTCCTTGAAGGTCGGAATATCAGGCACCGAAGCATAGCGCGTGTCTGAAGAAATCCCCAGTGCCTTGAGCTTGCCGGCTTTGAGCTGCGGCTGGACTTGACCAAGCGTGGCGAACGTCATGGCGAGGTGGCCTGACATCACATCCATCATGGCCGGCGTCCCGCCTTTATAAAGAATATGGGTCATATCTAGGCCCGTCTGTTTTTTGATCAGCTCTGCCGTCAAGTGCGTCATGGTACCTGCACCGGCTGAGCCGTAATCAAGCTTGATCTTGCCGGCCTTACCCATTGCGATCAGTTCTTTGATGTTGCTCGCGGGATAATTGGGATTGGCCACCGCCAATACAGGCGCCCGAGCCAGCATGCTCACCGCGGTGAAGTCTTTCAAGGTATCGAACGGCATACTCGCTTGCATCGCCGGATTTGTCGTGTGGCTACTCACAGAAACGATGAGCGTGTATCCATCTGGCGGCGATTTTGCTACTGCGGTCGAACCAATTAGGGTGCTAGCGCCTGGACGGTTTTCCACCAATACAGGCTGACCCCATTTTTCTTGTAATTTTTGAGCAATGGCACGTCCCAAGGTATCCGTGGAGCCCCCCGGAGGGAACGGCACAATAATCTTGATGGGTTTATCAGGATATTTGTCTGCTGCGCTTTGTGCCACGGCCGGATTGACCGCTACGGCCATCATGCACAAGGCCGAGAGCCCGATGCTGCGGCGCAAGATACTCGCTATATAATTTGTCATCTTTTGTCTCCTATGACCAGATTAAAGGTTTTTGTTATGGGGTCGATGCTACTTCAGGTCGTGATTTGACACTAGATGGTTTGCCCGAAGTTCTATGCTCACAAACGATCCTTTTACACCCTTACAACGACAGACATGCGCGACTCACTCTTTCGGCGAACAGCAGCAATCTGTGTCTGCGCCCTGACGATTACTGCTGCGCAGGCTTCGAATGAAGCTTCAACGGCCTCTTCCACACCTTGGTACTCAACCGCTTGGCAGCATGCGAAAGATACTTGGCGCGAGGGCGACGTCGAGGCCTACGTGCCCTTTTGGAGCTACCACCTGCCTTTTGCTTATTCGGCTGAAAAGCGTGCTGAATACGTCGAATATCCGGCGGGTTTTGGTCTGGGTAAAGGTCGCTACAACAAGAGCGGAAACTGGGAAGGCATGTACGCGATGGGCTTTCGCGACTCGCATGGTGAGCCTTCATTTATGGTGGGTTATGCCTGGGTACCCACTTGGAATATCGGTAAAAGTGAAGTCAAAGCCGGTGTTGGCTTGACGGGCTTTCTCATGTCGCGCAAGGACTATTTTGGGGGCATTCCCTTCCCAGGTGTTTTACCTGTGGCCTCGATCGGCTACAAAAACCTGTCAGCGCAAGCCGCCTACATCCCAGGTGGCCAAGGGTATGGCAATGTTTTGTTCATGTGGGGCAAGTGGACGTTTAAATAGATCAGTACAGAGTTATCAGTCGCAGGCAGAAATTTTAAAGCTCGGCTATACTTAAAGGCTCAATGCGTTGCCCGGGTGGTGAAATTGGTAGACGCAGGGGACTCAAAATCCCCCGCCGCAAGGCGTGCCGGTTCGATTCCGGCCCCGGGCACCACGTATTGCAACGCTCTCCACGTTGTACAAAAAAGCGATCAATGTACTGAATCGCTTCTACTACCAAACACTCGCCAGCCTTAGGTTGATTACACAGTTTCTCTAGTCAATCATCCGTCTCATCATGTCCCCATGCACAATCATTCGACTGATGACGGAATAGGTAAAGTGGTCTAGGCTTTTAAGCACTTGACTGACTGACTCCGGTGCGATCCCCATTGGCATATCAGCAGCAGGTTTCCACTGGCTTACCATGCTTGTCGCACATTCATGCATCTTGATCGCTTCGCCTACGAGCAAGCCCTGCCGCTCTAGCGGCTCAACCGCAAGCCAAAACGCAGCCAGAAAACTAGGCCAATACGATAAGTGCCGGTAAAGACTCGGTTCAGCGGGACTCGGTATCGACTCGCCAAACGTATTCAATATTTTGACAAGCTTGGCGACCTCTGCGGTCATCTCTGCAGGTGCAGGCAAAGGACGAGCAGGCTTGATGATCGTCTCTTTATTAATTTCGAGTTCAGCAAACGGATCGATCTGCGCCAAAGGTTGAGCGACGTCGAGGTCATCTTGACTTAGCGTGGATGATTGGGCGGTCAAACTCGCATACAAATACGACAAAATGAGCAGAGCGCGCGAGTTGGCGTGACCGTAGTCCTCTAACAGCAACACAATCTCGCTTTTGTCTTGAAGACTCAAGCCTAGTGCCGCACGTATGGATTCGGGCCAAGGAGACAAACGATCAACCAAGGTTGATTGCAGACGTATTGTTCGGGCAGACGCATTCAAGACTTTACTTGAGTAGAGAGGTTTAGCCAAAGACCATGTCATCTCAAGTCCACCCGAAATGGTGGCCAGATGCCTCCAGATCAAGTTCACAAAGGGCACACCTAAGGTGACTTTGATATCGGCAAAAATTGCAGCCACGCTCGGGGCTGCATCTTTCTCAGCAATCGTAGATATGGCGTCAAAGTGATGCGGGGTCGTGGATCGCTTCGTCATGGAGTCCTGTCATATTTAGAGAGAGGAAATAAGACCTCAACTACATTGATAGGCTGAGAGAAACTAATGTCCACCACCCATTTTCTTATGCTCAAAGCGACTCAGGATTCTCACCAGTGGCCACAACAATATCAGATAGAAAATCGCCGCCAAGACGATTGGCGAAGGGTTATAGAACAACGATTGCGCATCGCGCGCAACGCGCAACAACTCAGGCATGGCGACAGCACTGGCCAAGGTTGTGAGCTTGATGACCTCGATTGTATTGCTAATGAGATCAGGCATCACGTTTCGTGTTGCTTGTGGGATCTGAATATGGATCAAGGTTTGCGTCGCAGAGAGTCCCGTCGAGCGCGCCGCTTCGACTTGTCCATTGGGGACGCTTTCAAGACCAGCCCTGAAAATCTCGCCGTAATAAGAAGAATTGTTCAGCATGAAGCCAATCACGATCGCCAGCAACTTGGGGAGTTCCCAACCGAGAAATGGTGTGCCGTAGTAGATAAAAATCAACAACACCAGTGGAGGCAAGGCTCTGAACACATCGATGTAGATAGCCAAGAGCGCGCGTGCATAGCGATTTTTAAGCGTGATCGACAACACGCCGACAAGTAGTCCCGCCGCCAAACCAAAGGGGATCACCAGCGCCGACAACAAGAGCGTATTGAGCAAGCCCTTTAGCAAGAAGGGTGCGACCTCGATATAAATCTGAATATTGAAAAAATTTTTAAATATCTCGTCCATGGCGCTCTCTATTGCTTCCAGCGAAAACGCGTTTCGGTCCAGCGTCCAAGAAGAACGACTGGGATGAAGATCACGAGGCAACCAATCGCACCCAGCATCAGGGGCGTCGCATTGCCGGAGTTACTCATGGCGGATTGCGAGTTATTTAACACTTCGCTCAACCCGACCACCGAACCCAATGCTGTACTTTTCGTGATGGCGATCACGCGATTGGTCAAGGGCGCAACCGTTAACCGAACAGCCTGCGGCAATACGACATACAACATGCTTTGCAGCCAGCTTAGACCGGTTGAGCGCGCGGCTTCTGATTGACCTTTCGGAACGGAAACAATACCCGCCCAGCAAATTTCCTCGACGAAGGCCGCCAACACGAGTGAAAGCGCCAGCCATGTCGCGGTGAATGCCGACATCGAAATTTGTATATAGGGAAAAGCGAAAAACAACATCATAATGACGACAAGTGGCGGCAAGGCGCGCATGATGTCGGCAAAACAAATAATAAAAAAATTGACCGGTTTGAGTTGCAGGGCCCGCAGCACCGCAAGCCCCATACCCACGACAAGTCCCGTGATTGCAACCACCAAGCCTAGCTCGATTGTCATCATCATGCCCTTGAGAATATCAGGCAGATATTCCCAGGCAATCTCAAGATTGAAAAAAGAAAAAACGAGTGCTTTTAAATCCATGTCTTGTCACTCACCCATTGTTAAGCGGCATGCTCGCTCATGCGAGCGAGAAACGCCTGGGTGCGCGCGTGCGTAGGTGCGCCAAATAT
>JBILJA010000060.1:0-13606 GCA_044368775.1 Burkholderiaceae bacterium | reverse complement strand
GGCATCCTGCGAGCGTAAATGCACACCATCGGCTTCGTGCCACCAAGCCTCGGGATGAATGCTATTGACCAATACCTGAGCGCCCGCGGCATGACAGCGTGCGAGGACTGTGTTGAGGGCGTGATGCAGATCTGGTTGTGCGGGACCGCCCGGCCAGCCTGGCTCGCGCCATTGAAAAAGCTTGATGCCAGCCGCAAGTCCTTGATCTAGTTTTTTTAGAAACTGAGGAAGCTGGTCTGGTGAGCCTGCCGAGGAGATCGCGTATACATCAGGGAGTTGCAGCCAGCGCAGGGGAGGGTAGGTCGCGGGTAAAAGCTGGGGTACGTCCTGAGCCGTATCGATGGGTACCCAGCGCAGTAATTGGCCCTCCAAACCTTGCGGCTCGCCTGACCACTTGGTGACGCGACAAAAGGCGAGTCGAACGGTGGTGGTGGGGTACTTGTGTACGTAGGTCACCCAGGGTGTGGCCTGTATAACGGTGATGCCGATTTCTTCTTTTAATTCGCGAGTCAGTGCTTGTAGAACGGATTCACCCGCCTCGAGCTTGCCCCCGGGCAGTTCCCACCAGCCAGGCCAAGGCTTATCGGCTGGGCGGTTGCCTAAAAGCACCGTGCCATCGGGTCGCAGTAAAACGCCTACTGCGACGTCAATGATTTTCTCAGGCATTGCGGGCGGCCCAGTCGCGCGCGAAGTGCCAGGCGACACGACCTGAGCGTGAACCGCGTTCGAGCGCCCATTGCAGCGCTTCGGTACGTGACTCCAGGATGCTCGCCTCAGAGCACCCTAAGGTGCGAAGCCAGTGATACACGATGTCCAGGTAGTCGTCCTGACGGAAGGGGTAAAAGGACAGCCACAAACCAAAACGTTCTGAGAGAGAAATTTTTTCTTCGACTGTTTCGCCAGGGTGCAGCTCGCCGTCCGCGCCGTGTTTGGTCTGGAGGTTTTCACTCATATACTCGGGCATGAGGTGGCGACGATTGGAGGTCGCGTAAATCAGGACATTGTTGCCGGTTGAGGCAGCCGAGCCGTCCAGAACGGACTTGAGTGCTTTGTAGCCAGACTCGCCTTCTTCGAAAGACAGGTCATCGCAAAATACAATGAATTTCTCTGGGCGCTGGGCCACGAGGTCAACAATATCAGCCAGGTCACCCAAATCAGATTTATCGACCTCAATGAGGCGTAGGCCACGATCACCGTAGGCAGCGAGCATGGCTTTGACGAGCGAGCTTTTGCCCGTGCCGCGCGCGCCGGTCATGAGGACGTTATTCGCAGGCTTGCCCTCGATGAAATGACGCGTGTTGCGATCGATGACCGCTTTTTGCCGCTCAATATGCTGCAGGTCTTCGGTGTGGATGAGCGAAACGTTGGCGATCGCGTCGAGCCAGCCATGCGAGGTCCCGCGTTTACGCCAGCGATAGGCGCGCGCGTCCCAGTTTGTGGCGGGCGGCGCGGGTGGTAACCAAGCCTCGAGTTGAGTGAGAACACGCGTAGCGCGTGCGAGTAGGTCGGCCATATCCTGGCCTGTTGTGTGTGTAGGAGCGGTCATTAGGATCTGTAATCTGCGTTGATGCTGACGTATTCATGCGAAAAATCGCAGGTGTACACGGTGTCGGAAATCGTGCCGCGACCGAGCGCGATGCGCACGAGGATTTCGGATTCTTTCATGATGCGTTGGCCATCGGCCTCTTGGTAGTCTGGATTGCGTCCGCCTTGGGTGGCGACCAGTACATCGCCGAGCCAGAGCTTGACGCCGCTGACGTCGAGATCGGTGATCCCTGCGTAGCCAATCGCGGCCAGAATACGGCCAAGATTTGGGTCGCTGGCAAAAAAAGCGGTCTTGACCAGCGGCGAGTGGGCCACTGCATAGGCGACTTGCAAGGCCTCTTCGGTGGTTTTCGCCTCTTCGACTCGAATAGTCATGAATTTGGTCGCGCCTTCGCCGTCACGCACGATTTTTTGGGCCAGATCGGTGGCGGCATCTGCCAGCGCGGCTTTGAGTGCCGCGTAGTGAGGATGTGCGGTGCTGTCCACTATCAAGCCACTCTTGCCCGTGGCAATCACAATGAAAGAATCGTTGGTCGAGGTGTCCCCGTCAATCGTGATGCGGTTAAAAGACACATCGGCGAGTTCTTTGGCGAGCTGGTTGAGAAGGGGTTGGGCGATGCCGGCGTCGGTGGCCAGATAGCTCAGCATGGTCGCCATGTTGGGGCGGATCATGCCGGCGCCCTTGCTGATGCCGGTAATAATGATGCTGCGACCGCCCAAACTCACGCGTTGTGAGTGAATTTTGGGCTGGGTGTCGGTGGTCATGATGCCGTGCGCAGCCGAGACCCAGTTGTTTTCACTGAGATTTTTAAGTGCACCAGGCAGGCCTGCCTTGATGCGGTCAACGGGCAGCGGCTCAAGAATGACGCCCGTGGAAAAGGGCAGAATCTGCTTGCTGTCGAGCTGCATGAGCGCGGCGAGAGCCTCACAGGTTTCGTTGGCCGCTTGCATCCCAGGCTCGCCGGTACCGGCATTGGCGTTGCCCGTGTTAATGACCAAAGCACGAATCGGACCTGCGCCGGCTAGATGCTTTTGACAGACGAGAACGGGGGCGGCGCAAAAACGGTTGCGGGTAAAGACGCCTGCAACAGTTGAGCCAGGGCTCAAGCGAAAAACCGTCAAGTCGCGGCGGTTTGCCTTGCGGATACCAGCTTCGGTAACGCCGATTTCAACACCAGGAACGGGGAATACCGCGGAATCGGACGGGATATGCAAATTAACGGCCATGTTTGATCTGCTAATAAAGAGTTGAGCAAAGCGTCATTATCACCTGTTTTTCATCTCGCTGAGCGGCTCGGAAGCGTTGCGTAAAGGACCTCACCTGCTACTATTTGCGCTGCAGCAGCAACCCCCCTTTTTTTTGCCCATAGCAGGGCAACTGATCGCTTAGGAGACTTTTTATGCGTTTGATCAAGCAACTTCTTGCCCTGGCTGCACTTGTGCCGGGATTGGCGTTCGCGCAGGCACCGATCAAAGTCGGTATCGCGAATGATTTATCCGGCCCCTTCGCCGCACTCGGCGCGGAGGCACGCGATGGTTTTAATCTCGCGATTAAAGAGTTGGGGGGCAAACTCGGCGGTAAACCCGCTGAGTTTTTGCAGACGGATATGGGTGGCAATCCTGATCAAGCACGTCAACTGGTCAATCGTTACATTCAACGTGACAAGATTGATTTCTTTACCGGCCCGATCGGATCAAATGTGGCATTAGCCGTCGGTCCCACCTTGTTTGCCGCAAAGATTCCTTATCTCTCCAACAACCCTGGCCCGAGCCAGTTTGCAGGCGCGCAGTGTAATGATTACTGGTTCGGCGTGTCCTACCAGAATGATGCTTTTCACGAGGCGGCAGGCAAGGTCGCCGCTGACCGTGGATTTAAAAATATGGTGATCATGGCCCCGGATTATCCGGCTGGCAAGGATGCCCTGAATGGTTTTAAGCGTGGCTACAAAGCACCGGTGGGTCAAGAGGTCTACACCAAGCTTGGTCAGATCGATTATGCGGCTGAGTTGGCACAACTGCGCGACGCCAAGCCAGAGGCGGTCTATATCTTTTTGCCGGGCGGTATGGGCATTAACTTTATCAAACAGTTTGTGTCCGCAGGTCTAAACAAGAGCATCAAGATTGTTGGTCCAGGCTTTTCAGGCGATGAAGATGTGATCCGCGCCGTGGGCGAGCCCATGCTTGGCATGTTTAATACGGCCCAGTGGGCCCATGATCTGGACAATGCTCAAAACAAAAAATTTGTCGCAGCCTTCCGCAAGGAGTACAACAATCGCACACCTTCCGTCTATGCGGCACAGGCCTACGACGTGATCATGGCGATCGATGCCGCTGTCAAAGCCACCAATGGCAATGTGGCGGATCGTGCGGCGGTTTTGGCTGCGCTTAAAAAGGCAGACTTCGCTTCGGTGCGCGGTCCGTTCACATACGGCATCAACAACTTCCCCATTCAGCCTTATTACCTGCGTGTCATTGAAAAGAACGCACAAGGTCAGATCACCAATAAGTTGGTGGGCAAGGTGTTTGACTCCTATCAGGACGTCTACGTGGGTCAATGCAAGAAATAACATGAGTTCGACGCTGATCGCCGAGCAGTTGCTCAATGGACTGCAATTCGGCCTGATGTTGTTTTTGATCGCAGCGGGCCTGACGTTGGTATTCGGGATCCTTGATATCCTGAATGTCGCGCATGGTTCGCTGTATATGGCGGGCGCCTACGTCGCAGCACAAACGATGCAGGTCACACAGTCCTTTGTCGCCGCGGTGGTGGTCGCAGCCGTGGTGACGGGGCTCGTGGGCTTGGTGCTTGAGCTTGTCTTGATCAGAAAACTTGTCATCCGCGATCACCTGGCGCAAGTGCTCGGCACGTTCGCAGTGATTTTGATTGCGAATGATGTGATCAAGATGATCTGGGGTCCCGCACCGATGATGATGAGCATGCCACCTGCGCTATCGGGGCCTGTTCAACTGACCTCAGGGCTACTGTATCCGGCGTATCGGCTGTTAATCATCGCAGTGGGCTTGGCAGCCGCCTTAGGCCTTTATTTGTTTGTGACTCGTACTAGAGCCGGCGTACTCGTGCGCGCGGGTGCATCTAACCGACAGATGGCTACCTTGATGGGCGTGCGCGTCCCACTGTTGTTTCTGGGGGTCTTTGTGCTGGGTGCGATGCTGGCTGCGCTTGCGGGTGCTTTGCTGGGACCGGTGACGGCGATTCAGACGGGCATGGGCGAGCAGATTTTGATTTTGGTTTTGGTGTGCATCGTGATCGGCGGGATTGGTTCCATGCGTGGCGCGTTTGTGGGTGCTTTGCTGGTGGGTTTTGTGGATACGGCAGGGCGCGCCTTTTTACCCTCATTATTAAAGCTTTTTTTCTCGCCTGCCGTCGCTTCCAGCGTGGGTCCGACGCTCGCGGCATTATCTATTTATATCCTGATGGCGGTGGTGTTGGTATTCCGACCTTCAGGGTTGTTTCCGGCGCGCGGTTGATGATGCGCAAGTTATTCACTGCGACCAATATGTCTGTGCTGGGTCTTGTGTTGCTATTGGTGTTTCCGCTCATTGCTCCTGCGCTCAATCTTGATTTTTATGTTTCGTTTGTCCGACGCGTTTTGATTTTTGCCTTGGCTGCGACGAGTTTGAATTTTATTTTGGGGTATGGGGGCATGGTCGCGCTGGGTCATGCGGCATTTTTTGGGGCTGGCGCCTATGTTGTCGCGATGCTCTCTGTCCAGGGTGTCCCGCAAGCTTTAATTGCCTGGCCTATTGCGATGTTGGTCGCGGGTGCGTTGGCGCTTGTCATTGGCTTGATTTCCTTGCGTACGCGTGGCGTGTATTTCATCATGATCACGCTGGCATTTGCCCAAATGGTGTTTTATCTATTTATCTCGCTGCGGCAGTATGGCGGCGAGGATGGCATCAACTTAGTAGGCCCCAGTGTTTTGCCGGGCCTCAATCTTGCGAACGATCGGACGTTTTATTATGTCGTGCTGGTGGTGGTGCTGGCCTGTTTGTGGTGGCTCAATCGACTCATTCAGGCCCGCTTTGGTCAGGCCTTGCAGGGCATCCGAGAAAACGAGTCTCGGATGGAGGCGTTGGGCTATCCGGTTTTTCGGATCAAGCTGCTGGCCTTTGTTATCGCAGGCGTGATGGCCGGGCTCGCAGGCGCACTATTAGCTAGTCACAATCAGTTCGTCTCTCCCAGCCTGATGCACTGGACGGCCTCGGCCAATCTCATCATTATGGTGATTGTCGGAGGTATTGGCTTGCGCTATGGCGGACTCGTGGGGGCTGCGGTGATGTTGTGGCTGGAGGAAGTGCTGCGCTTGTATACGGACTATTGGCACTTGCCTTTGGGCGTGTTGTTGCTCGCGATTGTGTTGTTTGCGCCGAGAGGGTTGGCGGGAATGTTTAAACGGGGCGCTGCGCGATGAGTGCTCTTGTTTCTAACGCCGTGCTAGAGGCGCAGCAGTTGACCAAGCGCTACGGCGCGCTGGTCGCGTGCGATCAGGTCTCGTTGTCTTTGTTGCCCGGTGAGATTCATGCTCTGATTGGGCCCAATGGCGCGGGCAAGTCGACGCTGATTCATTTGTTGTCTGGTTCTGTTGCCGCAGATAGCGGGCGACTCACGCTAAAGGGACAGGACGTCACGCGCGCGAGTTTGCACCAGCGGGTAGCTGCGGGTTTGTCGCGCTCTTATCAGATCACCAATATTTTCAAACAGTTCAGTGTGTTTGAAAATTTATTACTCGCAGTGCAAGCGTGCTCGGGCAGCAGCTTTAGTTTCTGGCATCCCCGCGCGCAGGACAAGGCCTTGCACGAGGCCGCGGAGTCCTTGGCGCGCGATTGTGCGATCGCGCCCGAGGTATGGCATGTTGCTGCCGGAACATTGCCGCATGGCGAGCAACGCAAACTAGAGTTTGCCTTGGCCTTCGCCTCTAAGCCATCCGTGCTGTTACTGGATGAGCCGATGGCAGGCATGGGGCCAGATGAAACCATTAAGCTAACCGAGTTAATTGCTTCAATGCGCGGACGCACCACAATGTTGTTGGTCGAGCATGATATGCAGGCGGTTTTTCGGCTTGCAGATCGTATCTCTGTTTTGGTCTATGGCCGCATGATCGCAACCGGTACACCCGAGGAAATTCGCAATCATGCTGGCGTGCGAGAAGCGTATCTGGGTGAGGAGCAGACTTGATGTTGCACGCCCATCACATACAAAGCGGATACGGCCAGAGCCAAGTGTTGTTCGATGTTTCGCTTGAGATTCAGCGTGGCGAGGTCGTGGCCTTGTTAGGGCGTAACGGCATGGGTAAAAGTACGCTGGTCAGAACGTTATTTGGTCAGCTGCCCTTGACAGCAGGGACCCTGAGTTTTGAGGGTGAGAGTATTGCGGGCTGGGCGTCTGATCGCATTGCGCGCTTGGGTTTGGCGATCGTACCCGAAGGGCGACAGTGTTTTCCCAATCTGACAGTCCGAGAGCACCTCACGGCGTTTGCGGCACATCGCAATCCCGAAATCAACGAGCCTTGGAATGTTGAGAAGGTCTTTGAAATCTTTCCTCGTTTGCGCGAGCGGGCACGTAATTTGGGCAATCAATTGTCTGGTGGCGAGCAGCAAATGCTGGCGATTGGACGCGCGTTGGTGACCAATCCCAAACTGCTCGTGCTGGATGAGGCGACCGAGGGACTTGCTCCTCTGGTGCGTGAAGAAATCTGGCAGTGTCTTGCACGCTTGCGCGAGAGTGGGCAGACTATTCTCGTGATTGATAAGTATGTCGAGCGCTTATTAAAGCTGGCCGACCGTCATGTGATTTTGGAGCGGGGTACAGTGGTCTGGCAAGGAAGCTCCGCTGAGCTTGATGCCCAGCGGGATTTGTGGACACGTTATCTGGGCGTTTAGCCTTTGGCTAAGCGCGCAAATACTTTGTCGGCAGCGGCGATGGTTGCGTCAATCACGCTGTCATCATGCGTCGAGGAAACAAAGCCGGCCTCATAGGCTGACGGTGCAAAATACACACCTTCGTCCA
This sequence comes from Burkholderiaceae bacterium, assembly GCA_044368775.1. GTDB lineage: Bacteria > Pseudomonadota > Gammaproteobacteria > Burkholderiales > Burkholderiaceae_B > Zwartia. The sequence goes on along the minus strand of JBILJA010000060.1, from coordinate 6,033 downwards.
GCATGGCATGAAAGAACACCTTGAACATCTCGATATTGCTGGCGGACACTGCGGCCAGTGTGGTCGGGATTTCGTTTGAGAAATACAAACCGAACATGCCACCCGCGCTGTCCACGCTGAACGGGATGCCATGCGCATGCGCGCGCTCGGTGAGTCCTTTGGTCAGCGCGCGTGTTTGTTTGTCCAGCGCTTCGTAAAACCCTGGCTTAGACAACAGCTTGAGCGTGGTGATGCCAGCGGCGACCGCGACAGGATTGCCCGACAAGGTGCCGGCCTGATAGACACCACCAAGAGGAGCAATATTTTTCATGACTTCGGCGCTGCCGCCAAAGGCTCCGATTGGCATGCCGCCACCGATGACCTTGGCTAGGGTGGTGATGTCGGGCTTGATGCCAGTTAGACCTTGAACGCCCTGAGGGCCGACGCGGAAACCTGTCATGACCTCATCAAAAATCAATAAGGCGCCGTGCGCCGAGCATTCGCTGCGCAAGGCTTCAAGAAAGCCTGCGATTGGCTTGACCATGTTCATGTTGCCCGCGATCGGTTCAACGATGACACAGGCGATTTCTTTGCCATGCTGTTTAAACGCAGCTTTGACACCCTCGATATCGTTGTAGTCGAGCACGATGGTGTGCGCGACAAACTCGGGTGGGACGCCCGCCGAAGTTGGGTTGCCAAACGTCAAGAGCCCTGAGCCCGCTTTGACCAACAGGCTATCCGCATGGCCGTGGTAGCAGCCTTCGAATTTGATGATTTTGTTGCGACCCGTCGCGCCACGTGCAAGGCGGATCGCGGTCATCGTGGCCTCGGTGCCAGAGCTCACCAAACGAACCTGCTCAAGAGAGGGCATGCGCTCAATCAGCATTTCCGCGATGATGACCTCGGTCTCAGTAGGGGCGCCATACGACAAGCCGTGCACGGCGGCATCCTGGACCGCCTTGACCACCTCGGGATGTGCATGACCAAGAATAGCTGGACCCCATGAGCCGATGTAATCAATGTAGCGTTTGCCGTCCGCATCCCAAAAATAGGGTCCTTGGGCGCGGGCGACAAAGCGCGGTGTGCCGCCGACTGAACGGAAGGCCCGAACGGGAGAGTTGACGCCACCTGGGATGCTGCGACAGGCGCGTTCGAAAAGTTCAACGTTGCGTGACATAAAAAATACTCCGTTCAAACGGGAAGAGAGGATGTGGAAAGAGGTGAGTTGGGCGGCGGCTGCGTAAACGGCGCAGATAAAGCGCGCGCTGCGGCTTCGATATCGGGCGCCAAAAATAGGCTGCCGACGACGGCAATAGCATCTGCACCGGCGCTCGCCAAGGTCGAGGCGTGAAGGATGCCGATACCACCGATCGCAACGACGGCGGGCCGAGGCGCGCCTTGGGCTTGGCAAAGTACTTGTCCCTCAGAGAGCACGCTGAGTGGCGCTGTCGGGGCATGTGGTTTGGTCGAAGAGGCATACATGGCGCCAAAGGCAATATAGGCGACTTGCTGCGCGAGTAAGCGCTGGGCGCGTTGTGGATCGGCATAACAGGAGACGCCCAAGAGCATCTCAGGACCGATTTCACGGCGAACAAGGGCCGGGTCATCATCGTGCTGACCCACGTGCACGCCATGCGCGCCAAGCTCAAGCGCGAGACGCCAATCGTCGTTGATCAGAAACACCAGGCCGAGTTCGTGACAAACCGGGAGTAAGGTCTGGGCTAAATAACGGCGCAGCGCGGGCTCGGCGGTTTTATGACGAAGCTGCAAGGCTTTCATGCCACCACGTGCGGCGGCTCGGACCGCTTGCTCGAGTCGGACGGCATCATCCCAGTCGGGGGTGACGCCATAGAGGCCAACTGGAAACTTAATATTCGTTTGCATTAGAGAACAAGGACCCTTTAAGGAGCGATTGGTATGCGCCGGGCGATCAAGTGTCCCATGCCTGGTTGAAAAGACTGTAACAGGGCTTGTTCCGCATGGGCGCAGGCCTGTTCCGCAGCTTTGGGGACACTGAGTCCGCGCGCCAGCAGACAGGCGAGTGCCGTGGCGACTAGGCCGCCCGAGTCCCGAGTGCGCTCTGGAATGACAGGATTTGGCCAGGCGATCGTTTCACTTTCAGGGCCTGTTAGCACGTTAGCCTGAAGGCCAGGACGTTGTTTGACGCCGGTGATGAGCACCCATTGGGCGCCGATGGCTTGAAGCGCTTGGGCACCTCCGGCGTGGCCGGAGGCCTCCATGACCTCGTCGCTAATCCATTGGTTCAGTCGACGCGCCTCAATGACGACAATATGGGCCTGCGGCACAAGCAGTTCAATGACAGCGCCAATCAAATCGTCAACTTCGTCCTCTTCTTCAGCGGGGGTTTCAGTGTCGATTTCCTGGGCGCCAAGGTGTAAAACCAGAGGGATTTGACTGTAATCTGCGGCGATTTGTGCGACGGCGCTGACGGCTGCAACCGAGGACAGTGCGCCGACTTTGATCGCTTGGACAGGGATATCTTCTAGGATGCAGCGCGCTTGGTCATCGATTTGCTCGGCGGCACAGGGCAAAACGGACTCGCTTTTAGCGCTGTCTTGGATGGTGATGGCCGTTAACGTAGACACGGCGTGCCCACCGAGCGCGGCACAGGTAATCGCGTCCGCGGGCAAGCCATCCGAACCGGTCGGGTCAAAAGGGCCGAAAAGAAGAGTTACGGGTGTTGCGGTGGGTTGATTCATGTCAAAAAGACAAGCGATGTGTAGGCACGCATGGGTAGGTTTGGTTAAGATTGACCCCATTGTAAGAGATGACCCGTTTTACCTGTCTTTTTCCTTGAGGACAGACGGGTTCCACTAAAAGAGAGAAAGATGCGTACTTGGATGTGTTTAATTTGTGGTTGGATTTATGACGAAGAAACGGGCGTTCCCGAAGAAGGGATTCCTGCCGGTACGCGTTGGGAGGATGTTCCGCCAAACTGGGTTTGCCCCGAATGTGGCGCGCGCAAAGAAGATTTTGAAATGATGGAGATCTAGTCCACACTTATGGACGGATCGCAACGCGCTGCCGAGACCGTGACTGACTTGTCGAATCAATTTTTGATGGCGATGCCAGGTATGGTGTCGGGTGATTTGGCGGGAACGGTCATTTATTTGTGTGAGCACAGTCCCAAAGGTGCCTTAGGTCTTGTGATCAATCGGCCAACGGATTTGAGTGTCGCGGGTTTGCTTGAAAAAATCGACCTCAAGCTCGAAATCGCGCCTGGACAAAGCGCTGAGCAACATCCGGCACATCTGCCTGCGGTATTTTTCGGCGGTCCGGTGCAGACTGATCGCGGCTTTGTCCTGCATTCGCCCGCAGGTGATTACAGTTCAAGCATCAAGTTCGGACGCATGGCCCTGACGACCTCGCGCGACGTGTTGGAGGCGGTCGCACAAGGTCTTGGACCTCAACAGATGTTGGTCACGCTAGGCTACGCAGGATGGGGCGCAGGTCAACTTGAAAATGAGTTGGCTCAAAATGCGTGGCTGAGCGTTGCGGCGCAAGAAAATATTATTTTTGATACGCCCCCCAAGGATCGCTATCCCGCAGCGCTTAAGCTGCTGGGCATTGATCCCATCATGCTGACGGGCGCGGCAGGCCATGCCTGAAGAAACCTTATTGGCCTTTGACTACGGCGCTAAAAAATTAGGCGTTGCGATGGGCAACACCCTGCTCAAACAAGCCCGTCCGCTGGACATCATTTTGGAAGCGACGCGCGACGCACGATTCACTCGGATCGAGGCTTTGCTCAAGCGTTGGCAACCTGAAAGACTGGTTGTGGGATTGGCACTGGCGACAGATGGTGGCGAACAATATGCCAGTCAGCATTGTCGTCGCTTCGCGCGTCAACTCGAAGGGCGATTTGGGTTGCCTGTTGTCTTGGTTGATGAGCGCGGCTCGAGCGTTGAAGCTCAAAAAATGACCGGGAATGAACCTGACGATGCGGTTGCCGCGGCTATCATTTTGCAGCGTTATTTTGATACGCTGATTTAAATGACTTCAATGACTTCAGGCTCAATGAACGTATGCGCAACCCCCAACTAAACCCACGCGGTGCGCTCACACATCTGCTCACAACCGAAGGGGTGTCGCGGCTGATACTGACGCGCATTCTCGATGCGACTGAGCTGTTTCTCACCACAACAGAAGGTGAGATTAAAAAAACACCACTCCTACAAGGTAAAAAAGTACTGGGTCTTGTGGATAAAGACATGGCTGAGCAGGCGCCAGCCGTCATGAGCGTATTTGAGCGCGCGGCGCAGCGTTTGTCCGCAGAGTGGCGCGGTATTCAAACCTTGCCAAGCAACTCGAAACCTTTTCTGGCAGATCTTGATGCGGATATTGTCGTGTTGCGCACCCAAGCCAGTGGCGCGCCGTATTTAATCGCACAGCATGTTGGACCGCATGTGCATGTCATGAATGCGGGGGACGGCAGTCATGCCGATCCGCTACGCGCGTTGATGGATATGTATGCGATTCGCCGCGTCAAAAAAGACTTTGCGCATCTTACGGTGGTGCTAGTGGGAGCCGTCGTGCATTCGCGTCAGGCGCGTTCTTGTATCCATGCGCTCACGACCTTGTGTGTCGCCGAAGTTCGCGTGGTCGCACCCTTGACATTATTGCCTGAGGGGCTCGCGCAGCTGGGTGTGCGTGCATATACGGATTTGGCGCAGGGGCTACAGAACGCTGACGTTGTCATCGTTCTGGATCAGGAACCTTATGAGTGTGAAAATACCTACATCCCTTCGGTTCAAGAGTATGTCAAATGCTATGGGCTGACAGAGGAAAAGCTGGCGCATGCTCAAGAAGATTGTTTGGTTCTTGGTGTGCAAGCTAACAGTATCGAGCAAGAGGCTGCAGGTCTCGCGGTGCGCATGGCGGCGATGAGTCTTGTTGCGGAGGTGTTGGCATGAGGCTGCATATTCAGCAGGGTCGGGTGATCGATCCTGCCAATGGTATTGATGCGCATGCGGATGTCTGTATTGCCGAGGGCATGATTGTCTCAGTGGGGGCGGTTCCGGAGGGCTTTGTCGCTGATCGCGTGCTCAATGCAACCGGTATGCTTGTGCTGCCCGGTCTAGTGGATCTGTCTGCACGTGTGGGGCCGTCGGACGAAGCCTCTGCGGCTGCCTGGGCCGGGGGCGTGACAAGTCTCGTGCAGCCACCGGAGGCACAGTGGCATAAGCCGCTCGAGTCACAGGCCAAGGTCTACCCCCTAGGTGCATTGACGGTAGATTTGGAAGGGCAGGCCTTGACGGAAATGGTGAGGCTTTCCCAAGCAGGTTGTGTAGGGTTTTCACAGGGCAATATGCCCGTACAAGACACCGCGGTGCTTTTACGTGCAATGCAATATGCGAAATCGTTTGATTTTGCGGTGTGGTTGCGGCCTCAAGACGCATGGCTGTCGCGAGGCGGTGTCGTCGCGAATGGTGCGTATGCGTCGCGCTTAGGTTTAGCGGCGATTCCTGTCGAGGCCGAGACCATTGCGTTGCAGACCTTGCTGTCGTTGCAACGTATTACTGAGGTGCGCATGCATCTTTGTCGCTTGTCGAGTGCCGATGCGATCAGCATGGTGCGCGCAGCGAAAAAAGAAGGGCGGCCCATCACATGTGATGTGACGGCCAATCATGTGCATCTGACCGATATCGATATCGGTTATTACGACAGTCATTTTCTGCTTGACCCTCCCTTGCGGGGGCAGCGTGATCGCGACGCGATTCGATCCGGACTGTTGGATGGCACGATTGATGCAGTGTGCTCGGATCACACCCCACTGATGGACTTGGATAAAAATCTGAGTTTTGTCGATGCGGTGCCGGGCGCCATGGGTTTGGAGTTGTTGCTCTCACTGACGCTCAAGTGGGCACAAGAAACACGTGTGCCCTTGCGAGACGCGCTCAAACTGATCACGCATACTCCGGGTCAAGTCTTGGGCCAAAGTGCCGGATGGACGGTTTGTCCGGGTAGCCTCACCGTTGGTGCGCCTGCGGATGTGTGTGTCGTGGACCCAGAGCAATATTGGTTAGTGTGCCG
>JBILJA010000059.1:0-13669 GCA_044368775.1 Burkholderiaceae bacterium | reverse complement strand
TCATGGGGCATCGTTTTGAGGTCAACGCCGCGGTGTTGATCCCACGTCCTGAAACTGAACTCTTGGTTGAGGTGGCTTTGGCATCCTTGGCTGGATTGTCGACGCCTGCCGTGCTTGATATGGGTACCGGGAGTGGCATTGTGGCGATCAGCTTGGCGCTTACCCGCACGGATGCCTTTATTGTTGCGACTGACATCAGTCAAGAGGCGTTGGTCGTGGCGCAGCGCAATGCTCAGGCATTGAGCGCACGCATTCAATGGTGGCAAGGGAGCTGGTTTGAGGCCCTGCCTCAGGAGGCAAGATTCAACGTGATTGTGTCTAATCCCCCGTATATTGCCGCCAACGATGATCATTTGCTGCGCGGCGACTTGAGGTTTGAGCCTGTCCAGGCGCTGACGGATGGCCAAGACGGCTTATCCGCGCTTGAAGTGATCATTCGCGGGGCGGGTGACCGACTTGTTTCAGGCGGTAGCCTCTGGCTCGAACATGGTTATGATCAGGCCGAGGCTGTGCGCCAGTTACTGATTCAGTCTGGATTTAAAACGGTACAAACACACGCCGATTTGGCGAATTTGCCCCGCGTGACCGGAGGCGTGTGGGCATAAGGATTTATACCCACTCTGCCTCTTATAATATTGTTTTAGTGGTTATTCCCACCTCTATTTTTTATCGATCAGGACCATCATGAGCGACGTTCAGCAATTTATCCGTGACACCGTCACAAACAATCCGGTTGTGTTGTTTATGAAAGGCACAGCCCAGTTTCCACAGTGCGGTTTTTCTGGCCGTGCAATTGAAATCCTCAAAAGCAACGGCGTGACCAAGCTGGTGACTGTCAATGTGCTCGAGGACGAAGAAGTCCGCAGCGGCATCAAGACCTTTTCGCAGTGGCCAACCATCCCTCAGTTGTATGTCGGCGGCGAGTTTATCGGCGGCTCAGACATCATGGGCGAGATGAACACCAGCGGCGAACTCAAGACCGCCCTGGATCAGGCTGGCGCTACCGCATAGACGGGAGCTCGACTCTTCGAATCGTGATTTCCGAAGAGTCGATAGGTGCCTGATCAAAAGCGGTATCCCCTAGGGGATTCGCTTTGCCGTCAGGTTTTAATCCCACAAAATCAAACAGTAGTGGGTCCATCAAGTGAGACGGCGTCACATTGCCTAAGGCTTTAAAAACATTCCAGGCACGCCCGGGATATTTTTTATCCCACTCCTGCAGCATGCGCGTGACTTCTTTACGCTTCAGATTTTCTTGGGAGCCGCACAAGTCACAGGGGATGATGGGAAACTTTTTCCACTCTGCATATTCGATCAAATCCGCCTCGGGCACGTAGGCGAGGGGTCGTATGACGGTGTGTTGACCATCATCTGAAACAAGTTTGGGTGGCATCGCTTTGAGCTTAGCCCCATAAAACATATTTAGAAAAAAAGTACCGAGAATGTCATCGCGGTGATGACCTAACGCAATTTTGCTTGCTCCCAACTCAGTGGCTACACGATATAAATTGCCACGTCGCAGGCGAGAGCACAACGAACAGGTCGTTTTACCCTCTGGAATCAGTCGTTTGACGATCGAGTAGGTATCGCGCGTTTCGATGTGAAACGGCACGCCGACTTGGGTTAAATATGTCGGCAAAACGTCGGTGGGAAAGCCCGGTTGCATCTGATCGAGATTGACGGCGACGATGTCAAAATCAATCGGCGCACGACTGCGCAAGGTCATCAAAATATCGAGCATGCTGAAGGAGTCTTTGCCTCCGGAGACACAGACCATCACACGATCACCGGCTTCAATCATATTAAAGTCAGCAATCGCTCGACCCGTTTCGCGCATGAGCCGCTTTGAAAGTTTGTTTTGTTCGAGGCGCAATCGCTCGAGGTCAGCCTGCATGATCAATAGCCCTGTTGTTTGAGGTGACGAGTCACGGTCTCTCTGTCACCTGAAAAAATAATCCGAGAGGCTTTGCCAGCTCGTTGATGTTCGTACATTGGATCGTAGTATTCGGTGAGTAAGGGTCGAATCCAATTGCGGTGAGCATCAAGCGCACCTGTGGCTTTTTGTAAAGCGAGCGCTTCGAGCATGCGTTGATTTAGGCGAACATGACGTTCACCCCCGAGGCGTTTGTAGAGATTTTGCAGGCTTTCGAGCAGCCTCTGTGAGAAAGCTTCAAAACCAGCCTCCGCACCCAGTTTGCGTGCAAACTGCCCACCGAGATCTTCTACGTAGTCATGCAAAATACGTTCGACGCGAGACTCTGTAGGTTCTTCGATCCAAATCACAGGGCTGAACTGCATGATGTCACGCAAGGGGATGGGAAGAGCACATTTGCCAATGAGCCTTGATTCATCTTCAAGGGCGATATTGAATTTACCTGCGGCATGTAGGCGCATAAACGCAATCGCCAAGCTATTATCAAAATCGATCTGTACAGGCTGATCGGTGGCGTGCTTGCCAAAGCTTGAGCCTCGATGGTGGGCAAGTTTTTCTAAATCGATCGCGGACGTCAGTTGTTGGATCACTTCGGTTTTGCCGCAACCTGTAAATCCCGCGATGAGTATAAACTTGGATGAGGTAATCGACTGCGCAAGTTTTTCAATGAGAAAACTACGCATGGCCTTGTAGCCGCCGATGATGCGAGGGTAGGGCAAGCCAGCCTCAGCAAGCCATTGTTGTGAGATACGGGAGCGCAGGCCGCCTCGAAAGCAGTACAAATAGCCTTCGGGATGATCTTGTGCGAATTGCACCCATTGCGCGACGCGTTGTTCTTTGGTGTCGCCAGAAACAAGCGTATGGCCAAGCACGATGGCTGCGTCTTGACCCGCTTTTTTGTAATGTAGGCCCACGCGATGACGTTCTTCGTCACTCATCAAAGGCAGATTCACAGAGCTTGGAAAAGCACCTTGGGCAAACTCGATGGGTGCCCGTACATCCAATAGAGGGACACCACGCAAGAGGACTGAAGAGAAATCTTCAGTGTCCAGTCGTGCGCTCATGACGTTCTCGCCCCAACAAGATGACATTCCGCCGGGGGTGGAGAGGCAAGCGTTAGTGCAAAGCAGCGCAACTCATCACGCCTAAAAATGTGGACTTCGATTTTTTGACCAGGTTGGTAACTCGCCAAGAGCGTGTCTAAAGCATTCGCTCCAGCATCAACCCGAACCCCATCGACGGCGACAAGAATGTCATGGGCTGAGAGGCCAGCCTGATGCGCTGCCCCCCCTTCGATTGCCGCAGTGATGACGAGCTGTTCCCCCTGTTTGCGTGTGCGAATATCTAGCGTGGGTCGCGTATTGGCCGCTTTCCACTCCAGGCTAATGCCTTGCGTGGCAAGCAGTTCTTTGAGGGGGAGGTCTTGGCTGCTGTAGGCCCAGCGATTGATGTCGTCCAAAACATCCACGCCAGTCGCTTCGCGCACCAATTGTGGAAATCCTTTTTCAGAAAGTCCGATTGGATTTCCTTGGTAGAAGTCGCGTCCGTAACGCTCCCAGAGCAAACGCATCACATCATCGAGGCTACGCTGCTGGTTGGTGGCTTGGCGAATCGTGAGGTCGAGTGCAAGTGCGATCAATGAGCCCTTGGTGTAGTAGCTAATGATTGCGTTGGGGGCATTTTCATCTTGTTTGTAATAACGCGTCCAGGCATCAAAAGAACTCTCTGCGACGGATTGTTTATGACGACCAGGCATGCTTTGGACAGAAGCAATTTGTTTGCCGAGTGTTTTCAAATAAGCTGGCTGATCAATCACGCCGCTGCGTAGCAAAAACAAATCGTCGTAATAGGAGGTAAATCCTTCAAAGATCCACAGCAAGCGTGTGTGGCTTTCTGACGAGAGTTTGTAGGGCGCGAAGGTGGCGGGCTTGATACGTTTGACATGCCAGGTATGAAAATATTCATGACTGACTAAGCCTAAAAAGGTTTGATAGCCATCAGGTGCTTTGTCTTGCCCGAGCGTGGGCAGGTCTTTGCGTGAAGCCATCAGGGCAGTCGATGCGCGGTGTTCTAGACCGCCATAGGCATCACCCGTGACCATCGTCATGAATACGTATTTAGTCGCGCTATCGAGAAACGGTACGCGCGCAGTATCGGGTTCAAAAAAACGAATTTGCGCTTCACAGATTTTTTTAACGTCTTGGGCAATACGTTTTAAATCGAGATTGGGAATGAGGCCAGTAAACACCATTTCGTGTTGGGCCCCGCAGGCATCAAAGTTGATAACCTGTGGGCGACCCATTTCGATTGGATGATCGATCAGCGCATCGTAATTTTCTGCGATGTAGGTACCAAAGCCATTGCGCCCCTTTGTTGCATTGGCGCGTGTGTATTGAGGCATGCTGGTAAAAACACGCCAGCTCAAAGGTTTGGGTGGTGGGAGTAATGTCAGACGGCACGAGTGCTCTTGCTGACCGTGGACCTCCAGAAAAACGCTGGTGCCATTGAGGAAACAGTGGGTTTCGTCTAGATGTGCGCCTCGCACGGATAAATCCCACGCGTAAATCACGGTGGTAATGGTTAGCGGGCCCGAACAAGGGGCGACGCGCCAGCGATGATTATCTAACTTGGTGAGCGTGACGGGCTGTTTGCCCGAGCGCGCTGAAATGTGTTCGATGTGGCGTGAAAAATCTCGTATCAAATAGCTGCCAGGTATCCAGGCGGGGAGGGAGACGATTTGCCCTTTTGGGTCCGGTTCTGCGATGCGCACCGTCGCGCGCAGCCGATGTCCGGACAAATCAATGGGCTCGAGGCTGTAAAGTAGAGGTTTGCGGTTAGATTGTCGATTCATAACCTCTATCTTATTTCACATTTTCACGGAGACATCCATGAGCGAAAATTTTGTGTTGGTCGAAACGCGCGGTCGTGTCGGTCTTTTGACGTTAAATCGCCCCAAAGCGTTGAATGCCCTGAATGATCAGCTGATGGATCAACTGGGTGCAGCCTTAGTGGCTTTTGATGCGAATGATGACATTGGCTGCATTGTCATCACGGGTAGTGAAAAAGCATTTGCCGCAGGTGCGGATATTGGTGCAATGAAAGACTGGTCCTATATGGATGTTTACCGGACTGAATACATCACTCGTAATTGGGAAACCTTGCGCACTATCCGTAAACCTGTGATTGCTGCGGTGGCTGGCTATGCGTTGGGCGGAGGTTGCGAGCTTGCCATGATGTGTGATTTTATTTTGGCGGCTGACTCGGCTAAGTTTGGCCAGCCAGAAATCAAGTTGGGCGTGATTCCAGGGGCGGGTGGTACGCAACGCCTACCTCGTGCCGTGGGTAAAGCGAAAGCGATGGAAATGGTCTTGACAGGCAGAATGATGGACGCCGCCGAAGCAGAGCGCGCTGGCTTGGTTTCACGCGTGGTGCCTGCTGAGCGACTGTTGGAGGATGCGATTGAGACAGCCATTGTGATCGCTGGGATGTCGATTCCAACGGCCATCATGGCTAAAGAGTCTGTGAATCGGGCTTTTGAGTCGTCCTTGCACGAAGGAATATTGTTTGAGCGCCGTGTTTTTCACGCGTGTTTTGCGACGGAAGACCAAAAAGAAGGCATGTCTGCATTTGTTGAAAAAAGAAAGCCCATCTTTAAAAATAAGTAATTCTTAATATTTAAGGGAAAAGTAAGCCTGCCTAGGGAGTTTTGCACCAAAAAAAGGCATAAAAGGGGTTGAAAATCTGTGTGATTAGGGTTTGCATCAGGGTCAAAAAAACAGTTATACTCATTTGGTTTGCCGAAAATGGCAGATGAATGACAAATTGCAGGTGACGCAAATGCAAATCCAAGCACCTGAGCCCGTAGTATTGACTGAGGCCGATCTGGCTCAGATAAATGCACGAGCCCGCCTGGATCTGATGCAAGTCGTTTTTGCGCAGCTTTTGGTGTCGTTTGTCGTTGCTTTGTTGGCTTGGGTGGTTGGCGGTTTAGATGCTGGTTGGTCTGCCTTGGCTGGTTCTGCGGCGTACTTTGTCCCGAATTTTTTGTTTGCTTTACGACTGTTTTTAGCGACGTTTCGTCCTAGTGGTTCAAGCGCCATTGTTTTTTTGGCGGGTGAGTTCCTCAAGGTGGGTGCTTCGGTCGGATTGCTTTGGTTGTTAGCACATGTAGGTGGTGAGCGCGTGGTGTGGTTGGCGGTGATCGCCGGTCTGGTCGCAGCGCTCAAAGGCTACATGTTGGTGCTGATGTTCGGAAAGCGTGCTGTGTCACGCCCGACAAACAGCTAGTTTGACGAATTTTTTAGAGATCTCTCATGGCTGCTGCAGCTGACGTATCGCCCCAGGCCGCATATATTCAGCACCACTTGGTGCACTTCAATAGCATTGGCGAAAAGCAAACTGCTATTGCCGACTTCAGTGTCCTTAACTTTGACTCGATGTTTTGGTCATTTTTAATGGGTCTTGTTGCTGTCGGTTTTATGTGGATGGCGGCTAGGCGCGTCACATCCGGTGTTCCGGGTCGTTTTCAAGGTTTTGTGGAAATGCTGGTCGACATGGTTGATCAGCAGGCGCGCAGTATTGTGCCTAGCGAAGAAACACGTAAGTTTGTCGCCCCTCTAGCGATGACTGTTTTCCTCTGGATCGTTCTGATGAATGCGCTCGATTTGATTCCGGTCGATCTCGCACATTACGTCTTTCATTTGATGGGAATCGGTCTAGAGGTTGATGATCCCCTGCACTACCACCGCATTCTTCCAACGGCTGACTTAAACGTCCCGATGGGCATGTCAATGGGCGTGTTGTTGTTGATGCTTTATTACGGTCTCAAAATCAAAACGCCTGGTGGCTTTGTCAAAGAGTTATTTACCGCGCCTTTTCATGGCCATGGTTTCTCGGCGATTGTGTTGGCTCCAGCAAACTTCTTGTTGAATTTGGTCGAGTACGCCGCCAAATCAGTCTCTCTTGGTATGCGACTCTTCGGCAATATGTTTGCCGGTGAACTCGTGTTTATGTTGATCGCGTTGCTAGGCGGTGCATGGACAGGCTTTAATGCGATGAGCGTTGGTCTGGGCATCGGTCACATCCTTGCAGGCTCGATCTGGGCCATCTTCCATATTTTGATTGTTTTGTTGCAGGCCTTTATCTTTATGATGTTGACTCTGGTCTACATCGGACAAGCACACGAAGGTCACTAAAGAGTAGTGGGTGCCTTGCTTTTGGCGAGGTCACTGTCAGGTTTTACTTAGCGGTTTTGTAGTGCGAATTTTCGATATTTCAATTTTTGATACTTAGATACTAATCAAGGAGTTTTCATGACTAACGTCGCTTTCGTTGCTCTCGCTTGCGCTTTCATTATCGGCTTGGGTGCTTTTGGTGCCTGCATCGGTATCGGCATGATGGGTGGCAAGTACCTCGAAGCTTCGGCACGTCAGCCTGAGCTGATGAACGCCCTGCAAACAAAAATGTTCTTGTTGGCAGGTCTGATCGACGCCGCGTTCCTGATCGGTGTGGGTATCGCCATGTTGTTCGCTTTCGCAAATCCTTTCGTCTAAATCGACAGGATGCTCACAACCCGATGGGGAGTGTGAGTGCACGTGCCTAGGGTGGATTTCTACCCTTGGCTTATTGATTCAGCCCGTTCTGGTAATGTTGCCAGAAGGGCACAAGATGTAATAGGGAAACGACCGTGAATCTGAACGCGACGATCTTTTTCCAGATGATCGTGTTCTTTGTCTTGGGTTGGGTCACGATGAAATTCGTGTGGCCACCTCTGACAAAGGCTATCGACGAGCGACGCCAGAAAATCGCTGAAGGCTTGGCTGCTGCCGAAAAAGGCAAAACAGACCTCGCCCAAGCACAGGCGCGCATTGGTTCGATCGAGGCATCTGCGAAAGCTGAGCTGCACACCCGCATGATTGAAGCCGAAAAGCAGGGCACTCAAATTATCGAGCAAGCCCGTGCTGAAGCTGAAAGCGAACGCGCGCGCATACTTGCGCAGGCTAAACAAGATGCTGCACAAGAAGTCCAGCGCGCACGTGACGCATTGCGTAACGATGTTGCGAATCTCGCGGTGAAAGGTGCCGAGCAGATTCTCAAGCGCGAAGTGGATGCCCGTGCCCACGCCGAGTTGCTCACGCAACTTAAGGCGCAGCTTTAATCCCCGGGGTCGACATGGCAGAATTATCCACCGTTGCTCGTCCTTACGCTGAGGCACTTTTTGCCGTGGCGCGACAAGACGCTGCCGGATTGGCCGCTTGGGCTGATCAGGTCCAGCAGCTTGCTGATATCGCAGCGGTCGAAGACGTGCGTGTCGCAATGGCTGATCCGCGTCTAGAAGACGCGCAGCGTACAAGCGTATTTTTGAGTTTGGTTAAGCCTGCAGCTTCAGCTTCGTTACAAAACTTTGTAACGTTATTGGTTGCAAATGACCGTCTTTCACTGTTAAGTCATATCGCAGAGCAGTTTCATGCTTTGCGCGACCAAGCTGAAGGTGTCGCGCAGGCTGACATCACTAGCGCTTTTCCAATGACTGAGCAGCAAGTTTCTGATCTTATTAAGCTGCTTGAGCCGAAGTTTGGTCTCAAGCTCAAGCCCCACGTGAACGTTGACGCCTCCCTTATTGGTGGCGTACGTGTTCAGGTGGGTGACCACGTACTCGATACCTCCGTGCAAGCGCAGTTAGTACGCATGCGCGACACGATGGCGGTTTAATCCGCCCCAAAGATTCCAGGAGTCTGAACATGCAACTCAATCCGTCAGAGATTAGCGAACTACTCAAGAGCCGTATCGAAGGTCTGGGCACTTCGTCCGATATTCGTACGCAAGGTACGGTTGTTTCCGTAACCGACGGCATCACCCGCATTCACGGTCTGTCAGACGTGATGCAGGGCGAAATGCTTGAGTTTCCCAACAATGTTTTCGGCCTCGCCCTGAACCTCGAACGTGATTCCGTGGGCGCCGTTATTTTGGGCGACTACACAGGCGTTTCCGAGGGTGACGCTGTCAAGGCAACCGGCCGCATTCTCGAAGTGCCCGTTGGTCCAGAGCTGCTGGGTCGCGTTGTCAACGCACTCGGCGTGCCAATTGATGGCAAAGGTCCGATCAACGCCAAAGAAACAGACATCATTGAAAAAGTGGCTCCAGGCGTGATTGCGCGTCAGTCGGTGTCGCAGCCAATGCAGACTGGTCTGAAATCAATCGACTCTATGGTGCCAATTGGTCGTGGTCAACGTGAGTTGATCATTGGTGACCGCCAGACAGGTAAAACTGCTGTTGCGGTTGACGCGATCATCAACCAGAAAGGCAAAGGCGTAAAGTGCGTCTACGTCGCGATTGGTCAAAAAGCGTCTACGATCAACAACGTCTTGCGCAAGCTCGAAGAGTTTGGCGCACTCGACTACACCATCATTGTGGCTGCTGCCGCTTCTGACTCCGCTGCGATGCAGTACTTGTCAGCGTACTCCGGTTGTACGATGGGCGAGTATTTCCGCGATCGCGGTGAAGACGCTCTGATTGTTTATGATGACTTGACCAAGCAAGCGATTGCCTACCGCCAAGTTTCTTTGCTGTTGCGTCGCCCACCAGGTCGCGAAGCGTATCCCGGTGATGTGTTTTATCTCCACTCACGTTTGCTTGAGCGCGCAGCGCGCGTGAACGAGGCGTATGTCGAGAAGTTCACAAAGGGCGCCGTCAAAGGCAAGACTGGTTCGCTTACAGCGTTACCTATTATTGAAACGCAGGCGGGTGACGTCTCTGCTTTCGTTCCAACAAACGTGATTTCGATTACTGACGGCCAGATCTTCCTTGAGACCGACTTGTTTAACGCTGGTGTCCGTCCTGCGATTAACGCCGGTATTTCGGTGTCGCGAGTGGGTGGTGCAGCACAGACCAAAATCATCAAGAAGCTCTCAGGTGGTATTCGTACCGACTTGGCTCAGTATCGCGAACTCGCTGCGTTCGCACAGTTTGCCTCCGACCTCGATGACGCAACGCGTCGTCAGCTGGAGCGCGGCAAGCGCGTGGTTGAACTGCTCAAACAGCCACAGTACCAGCCACTTCAGGTTTGGGAACTCGGTGTGATCCTTTTCGCTGTGAACAACGGTTATTTGGACGATGTCGAAGTCTCCAGCGTCTTGCCTTTTGAAAAGGGTCTAAAGGACTACCTCAAGGCGAAGAACGTTGCGATGATTGAGCGTATCGAAAGCACCAAAGAGTTGTCGAAAGACGACGAGGCTGAGTTGGTTGCAGCGTTGGTTGACTTTAAAAAGAACGGTACTTACTAAGTAACCCGCTATAGCGCAGACCCGACTTTCATGTCGGGCTATGCGCAAAGCAGATGGTCTGAAACCTGAACGACAGGTCTGACACAGGAAGCGAAATGGCAGGAATCAAGGAAATTCGAACAAAGATCAAGAGCGTGCAAAACACGCGCAAGATCACCAAGGCGATGGAAATGGTCGCCGCCTCCAAAATGCGCAAAGCGCAGGAAAGGATGCGGGCTGGTCGTCCATACGCGACAAAAGTCTATGACATCGCTAGCCACTTGATGGAAGCGAACCCCGAGTACACGCATCCCTATTTGATCGAGCGCAATGACCTCAAAGCAGTAGGTATTGTTGTGGTCTCAACGGACAAGGGTTTGTGTGGTGGCCTAAACACCAACATCATGCGCTTAGTCTTGGGTCGCATGCGCGAGTTCAATGGCAAAAATGTACGGACTCAATTCACCGCCTTCGGTAACAAAGGTTTGGGTGTGTTGACACGTATTGGCGCTGATGTGGTCTCTCAGGAAATCGGCTTGGGTGACAAGCCTGAGCTCGATCGTTTGATTGGCGCGATCAAAGTGCAGTTAGATGATTTTCTAGCGGGTCGTATTGATGCGGTGTATATCGCAACCAATCGGTTCGTCAATACAATGAAGCAAGAGCCAACGTTTACGCGCCTTTTGCCTCTGCCAGGAAAACTGGTTGATCCTTACCATGCCTCATCAGCATCCGGACAAGACGGCGAAGCCGTTACGGCCGAACATGGTTGGGATTATTTGTACGAGCCTGATGCTCAGACCGTGATTGACGAGTTGTTGCAGCGTTATGTCGAAGGTCTTGTGTACCAGTGTGTAGCAGAAAGTATGGCGTCAGAGCAGTCTGCCCGTATGGTTGCCATGAAGGCGGCATCGGACAACGCTAAGAAGGTCATCGGCGACTTGCAACTCGTCTATAACAAGACGCGTCAAGCCGCTATTACTAAAGAAATTTCGGAAATCGTGGGGGGCGCCGCGGCTGTCTAATGTTTAGACTGCCTAACGGTATCCCATCAGACTTTATCAAGTAAGGATCAGACATGAGCAACGGAACCATCGTTCAGTGCATCGGCGCCGTGGTGGATATTCAGTTTCCCCGCGATAACATGCCCCATATTTATGAGGCGCTCCGCCTAGCGGACGACACTTCAAAATTCGCTGAAAAAGGCTTGACCTTTGAAGTGCAGCAACAGCTTGGTGACGGCGTTGTCCGTACCATTGCGCTGGGTTCAAGCGACGGCTTGCGCCGTGGCATGGCTGTGTCTAAAACCGGCGCACCTATTTCTGTACCAGTCGGTACAGGTACCCTCGGCCGTATTATGGACGTGTTGGGTCGTCCGATTGATGATGCGGGCCCAATCGCCAGTACAGAGTTGCGTGCCATTCACCAGCCAGCCCCAAAGTTCGATGAGCTCTCACCTTCGGTTGAGTTGCTTGAGACAGGCATCAAGGTGATTGACTTGGTGTGTCCTTTCGCCAAAGGCGGTAAGGTCGGTTTGTTCGGCGGCGCCGGTGTCGGTAAAACCGTGAACATGATGGAACTCATCAACAACATCGCCAAGCAGCACAGCGGTTTGTCTGTGTTTGCCGGTGTGGGTGAGCGTACTCGTGAAGGTAACGACTTCTATCACGAGATGGCTGAGTCTAACGTTTTGGACAAGGTTGCGATGGTGTTCGGTCAGATGAACGAGCCTCCAGGTAACCGTTTGCGTGTGGCATTGACCGGTCTGACCATGGCCGAGAAGTTCCGCGATGAAGGTCGTGACATTTTGTTCTTTGTGGACAACATCTACCGTTACACCTTGGCCGGAACCGAAGTGTCCGCACTGTTAGGTCGTATGCCTTCCGCTGTGGGTTATCAGCCAACGCTTGCCGAAGAAATGGGCGTTCTCCAAGAGCGTATCACTTCGACCAAGACAGGTTCGATTACGTCGATTCAGGCCGTCTACGTGCCTGCCGATGACTTGACCGATCCATCGCCTGCTACAACATTCCAGCACTTGGATTCTACGGTTGTGTTGTCGCGTGATATCGCTTCGCTTGGTATTTATCCAGCGGTTGATCCACTCGATTCAACGAGCCGCCAGCTTGATCCTAACGTTGTGGGCGAAGAGCACTATAACGTCGCGCGTGGCGTTCAACAGACGCTTCAGCGTTATAAAGAATTGCGCGACATTATTGCGATTTTGGGCATGGACGAATTGTCTCCAGAGGACAAGCAATCTGTAGCCCGCGCCCGTAAGATTCAGCGTTTCTTGTCTCAGCCATTCCACGTTGCCGAAGTCTTTACCGGTTCGCCTGGTAAATACGTTCCTCTTTCGGAAACACTTCGCGGCTTTAAGATGATTGTTGATGGCGAGTGTGATGCACTGCCAGAACAAGCGTTTTACATGGTTGGTGGCATCGACGAAGCCTTCGAAAAAGCCAAGAAACTCCAATAAGGATACGTCATGGCTACCGTCAAAGTTGACGTCGTCAGTGCAGAAAAGTCTCTGTATTCTGGTGTCGCAAAATTTGTAGTTCTGCCTGGTGAGTCGGGTGAGCTGGGTATTTTGCCCGGTCACACGCCTTTGATTTCACGCATCCGTCCTGGATTGGTGCGTATCATCCTCGAAGACGACTCCGAAGAGTCAATCTTTGTGGCGGGCGGACTTCTTGAAATTCAGCCTGGTCATGTGACTGTGTTGTCCGACACGGCTATCCGTGGCGGTGACTTGGATGCTGAAAAAGCTGAAGCTGCGCGTTTGGCGGCACAAGAGGCCCTCGCCAATGCGAAGGACAAAGCGAGTATGGACGTGGTGCAGGCCGAGCTTGATATGTTGGCAGCTCAAGCCAGTGCGGCACGTCGCATTCGTGAGATCACAAATAAGCAGTAATCACTCGGCTACTTTGTAGCGCGGCTGACTGAAAACACGCCTGAGGGCGTGTTTTTTATTTGCATGCCTCTCTTATGCGTGTTTATACGACTGCGTTGATTCCGTATATTCGACTTCACTTCAAATCTCTAATCTCAAAGGATTTGGAGTGACTGTCCATGCGTCAACAAATAGATTGCGCTGTGCTGATTCTCGCAGCACACCAGGCCTGGTTGCCTAAGGTTTTGAAAGACTTGGAGCCTGCGCTCAATAGAATAAAAATTCACGCTTTGGAGTGGGAAGCTGGCCATGATCTAGATCTTGAGCTCAGTCTTGATCGTGCATCACCCGTGAGCTTGCCCTATGAGACGTTGGCACAGGCGAGCATCGGGCTCAGGCGCTATGACGTTGTGCTATTGCCGGTCTCCATGGAAACGATCGCTTGGACCCGTCAAGCGCTTGCAGCGATCCCGCGTGGCCCCTTTATACCTCTGGTCGGTGTGCTAAAAGAAATGCGTTCTGCAGCAATACAAGATTTACTCGAAATGGGCATGACGGATTTTGTGCGATTGCCAATCTGCA
>JBILJA010000189.1:0-4158 GCA_044368775.1 Burkholderiaceae bacterium | reverse complement strand
TTTATTCCACACGGTAATGTCGAGCGCGGCGGCATCCACGCGGCCACTCACCACCGAAGCAATCGTTGCATCATGCGCGCCAGAGTAGGCGACGCGCTTAAAGTCGCGATCTGGATTAATACCAGCATCCAGCAAAAATGATCGTGGCATCAAGTGACCCGAGGTACTGGACTGTGAACCAAAGCTCACTTGTTTGCCCTTTAGGTCAGCCAGCTTTGTGATGCCGGAGTTTTTTTGCGTAATGAACACTGAACGAAATTTGGTGTCTTCTTCGCGCTGGGCGATAGGCACAATCTTGCCCCCGGAGCGAATTTGAGCCTGTACATAGGTGAATCCTCCGAACCAGACAAGATCAACTTGTTTATTGACCAGCGCTTCGACAGCAGCTGGATAGTCATTGACTGGTACGAAACTCACTTTCATTCCAACCGTGCGTTCGAGGTATTTAGTCAACGGACCAAACTTTCGCATCTGCTCGGTCGCTGCTTCCTCAGGAATGGTGGTGACACGTAACACCTGCTGAGCATGCGTCAGGGTTGAAAAAAATGGGATCGTCGCAAGAGTCGCGCTGAGTGCGATGGTGCGCAGAACGCTGCGTAAGGAGCAGGATATAGACAAAATAATCACCTGAAAACGGTTTTGAGATCTTAAGTATAGGAGAGGCAGATGATTCATCCGCTGATAAACCCTTTTACACCAACTATTTGCTGCGATGCAACATAAGCTGTCATGTTGGCATTCATATTCAACTCTATTGCGCCTCTTATATCGATAATCGTTTACATAACGCCCATGACTTGCGTGATAATGAGCGTTCAGACTTTTTAATAGGAGGCCTTCGTGCTTAAGAAAACCATGGCATCAATGGGCGCGCTCGCCCTGACCGCTGCACTATCACTGACTGCTTTCAATGTGGTCGCTCAACCCGCTAAAACAGAATGTATCGCGCCAGCAAAGCCTGGCGGTGGGTTTGACCTCACCTGCAAACTCGCTCAAGCAGCCTTGAAAGAGTCTGGTGTCCTCAAAGATCCACTGCGCATCTCCTACATGCCTGGAGGCATCGGAGCAGTCGCCTACAACGCTATCGTCACCCAGAGACCTGGTGAAGGTGGCACGATCGTTGCCTACTCAGGCGGTTCTTTGCTTAATTTGGCACAAGGTAAATTCGGTAAATACAATGTCAATGACGTTCGCTGGCTGGCCGCGATCGGTGCCGACTTTGGCGTGATTATCGTTCGCAATGACTCCCCCTTCAAAGATTTGAAAAGCGTCATGACCGCTTTGCAAAAAGACCCAACAAAGATTGTGTTCGGTGCCGGCGGTTCTGTGGGTAGCCAAGACTGGATGAAAGCGGCACTCACCGCAAAGGCTGCTGGGGTCGATTACAAGAAAATGCGTTTCGTTGCCTTTGAGGGCGGCGGTGAAACTGCAACCGCACTGCGCGGTGGTCATATACAAGTCATGATGGGCGATGCAGCCGAAGCCGCTACTTTGCTCGATAGTGGCGCACCTATCCGTGTCTTGGCTATTTATCATGACAAGCGTTTACCCGGAAAACTGGCAAATGTGCCAACCGCCACCGAGCAAGGCTACAAAATCAACTGGCCTATCATTCGTGGCTTTTATCTAGGTCCGAAAGTTTCAGATAAAGACTACGACTGGTGGGTTAACGCCTTTAAAAAGACAATGGCCTCACCCGAGTACGCCAAGTTGCGCGAGCAGCAAGGTCTGTTTCCCTTTGATATGACAGGTGCTGAGCTTGATCGTTACGTCAAGCAGCAAGTCAAAGAATACGCAGAGCTCGCAGATACCTTCGGCCTCATTAAAAAGTAAATGATGTCAATGCGCTGGGCAGACGTTAAGTCTGTTCAGCGCTTTTTTATTGCAAGAAAGAAAGAGGTTCATGATGGCTCTTGATGATCGGAAATTAGGTGTGCTTGCGCTTGTGCTCGCAGCATTTTTAGCGTGGCACGGACACACTCTCGAAGCGGCCTTTTCCTATGAACCGATTGGCCCCCGCGCCTTTCCATTAGCCATTTCAGTGATCATCGCCTTGTGTGGACTCATACTCACCATTAAAGGTGGTAATCGCGTTGAACCTAATAGCAGCGGCGCTAATGCACGTCTCTGGCTCATGATTGCGATTCTCAGTGGCTATGCAGTGACCTTTCAGCTCTTAGGTTTCATCCTTTCAACCGCACTCATGACAACCTTGGTCGCGCGTCTATTTAACGGGACTTGGACCAAAGCGGTCATCGGCGGTCTAGGAATGGGCGTCCTATTTTTTATCCTTTTTGACCGTTTATTAGATGTTGTTCTCCCCGTTGGCATTCTTGGAGCATTCCTATGAGCGGTATTTTTGAACAACTCGGCATTGGCTTTGGAGTGGCATTTACCCCGCTAAACTTATTGGTAGCCGCAATAGGCTCATTTTTTGGCACGATTGTTGGTGTTCTGCCCGGTTTAGGACCCATCAATGGTGTAGCAATGCTCATCCCCATCGCATTCGCGATGAACCTTCCACCCGAGACATCACTAATTCTGCTCGCTGCGGTATACGCTGGAGCAGAATACGGCGGGCGCATTACCTCAATCTTGCTAAACGTACCCGGCGAAGCGGCTGCCGTGATGACCACCCTGGATGGCTACCCTCTCGCACGCCAAGGTATGGCCAATGTTGCATTATCTATTTCGGCCTGGTCCTCATTTGTTGGATCGCTCGTTGGTATCTTTGGAATCGTTTTCTTTGCTCCCGTGCTAGCCACTTGGGCGTTAGCATTTGGACCGGCAGAGTATTTTGTATTAATGGTGTTCGCCTTTTGCGCACTCACCAGCCTACTTGGTGATCACCCTGTCAAAGGTGTACTCGCAGCCATGATCGGCCTGGCCATTTCCACTGTGGGGGTCGATGCCAACTCGGGAGTCTATCGCTATACCTTTGATTCACCCAACCTGTCAGACGGTATCGCGTTTGTGGTGGTGGTAATCGGTCTGTTTGCCGTCGCGGAGATGCTGCAGATGCTGGAAAACTCTTTAACAGGCGTTTCCATTAATGTGCCGCCCAGCATCCGCAAAATGTTTAATTTCAAGGAATTCAAATTCACTTGGTGGAGCACGATGAGGGCCTCAGTCATGGGGTTCTTTATCGGCGTCCTGCCTGGCGCTGGCGCAAGCGTCGCCTCAGCCGTGACGTATGCCTACGAGAAAAAACACTACGAAAACAGAGACCCAGATGCGAAGTTTGGTCGTGGCGATCTTCGTGGCCTCGCCGCTCCAGAGGCTGCAGACAACAGTGCAGCGACAGGATCATTCATCCCAATGCTCACACTGGGGGTACCAGGCTCAGGTACGACAGCAGTCATGATGGGTGCGCTCTCGCTCTATAACATCACTCCCGGACCTGTATTGTTCGAGCAACAGCCTCAGCTCGTCTGGGGCTTGATCGCCTCGATGTTCGTGGCGAATCTCATGCTGTTGTTCATGAATATTCCGATGGTGCGTGTATTTTCCTCGATGCTGAAAGTACCGCCTTGGCTCTTAGTTCCAGCCATCATAACCATCAGCTTTGTCGGAGTCTTTGCACTGCATTCGGCCACGTTTGATCTAGGACTCGTCGTAGCAATCGGCGTCATTGGATACTTGTTGCGCAAAATGGGACTTCCTATGCCGCCACTGGTGCTAGGGGTTGTCCTAGGTGAAATGATGGAACAAAACCTGCGTCGAGCACTTTCCATCACCAATGGAGAGCTTGGCATTTTGTTTAAAAGCCCGATCAGCATCGGTCTCTGGATTGCTGCCCTTGTGGTCATTGTGGCACCTAGTCTTTACAGAAGATTCAAGGCTCAGAGTTAATACCCAGAAAAATAGAAAAATGTTCAACGACTCCTTGAGCTGACTCAATAAAAAACTGCGCTCAACATAAAAAATGAGCGCAGTTTTTTTACTCAATACAAATGACTCTGTTATTTAATATTTAAATCTTTAATCAGTGTTGTCCTTTTGATTTCATCACGCTTGAGGTTGGCAGTCACAACTTCAGGGGTCGATGTATCAAGCTCAATCCCCATCTGGCTCAAGCGCTTGATGAGTTCATCATCCTTGCCCAAAGATTGCATCGCATTGGATAACCGAGTCTGAAGTGCTTTGTCTATACCGGCC
>JBILJA010000188.1:0-4177 GCA_044368775.1 Burkholderiaceae bacterium | reverse complement strand
GGAAAGCCAGTGCTGAGCAGCTTCATGAGCGGGATCGTGCCGCCTTGACCGATATAGCCGACAGGCGCTTGAAAGTGCGCTTGACTGGCGCTGTTGAGCGCTTGTTCAAACCAGGGTGCGGTACTTGGTGCATTCCAGCCACTTGAGGTGCTTTCTGAATGGAAGGTGACCTTGGCCTGATAAGGGGCATTGTCCTCAAGCAATGTTTTGAGTTCCGCTACTGCGGCCGCCGCATCGATTAGTGGAGGCAGTCTCAAACTGAGTTTAAAGGCGGTGTAGGGACGCAGCACGTTGCCGGCATCTTTGAGTGCTGGAAAGCCTTCGGCTCCTGTAACACTCAAGGTGGGTTTCCAGGTACGGCGAATCAAGGCTTCGACGGGGTCGAGTGTCGTGGGCAGAGCAACCAAACTTGAGCCACCACAATCGTGATGCGCCCAAGGAAAGCGCTTGTAGATGGCGTCGCCTAGGATGCCTGCCGTGGCTTGCGCTTGAGCCAGACGTTCGACCGGGATCTCGCAGTGAAAGCTTTTGGGTAACAGTCGTCCTGTCTCACTGTCTTCGAGGCGGTCCAGCACATGGCGCATGATGCGAAAGCTCGAAGGCACTAGTCCAGAGGCATCGCCTGAATGCACACCTTCAGTCAGAATTTCTACTTTTAGAACGCCCGCAGCCATACCGCGCAAACTGGTCGTCAACCAGAGTTGGTCGTAATTGCCCGCGCCGCTGTCCAAACAAATCACCAGACCAACGTCACCTAACCGCGTTTTCAAGACATCGATATAGGGGAGTAAATCAGGCGAGCCGCTTTCTTCGCAGGTTTCAATCAAGCCAACGATACGCGGATGCGCAACCTGTTGTGCTTTGAGTGCCTGAATGGCCGTCACCGCCGCATAGGCCGCATAGCCATCATCCGCACCGCCGCGGCCATAGAGCTTGCCATCGAGATATTTCGGGGTCCAAGGACCCAGGCCATTGCGCCAGCCATCAAACTCCGGTTGTTTGTCCAGGTGGCCATACATCAAGACCGTTTGACGATTCGTACTTTGCGCGCGCGTAGCGGCCACCTCGAAAAAGAGAACAGGAGTGCGGCCGGGCAGTCGAATAATTTCCAGCTTGAGACCAGCAACTTTTTGCGCCTCGATCCAAGCCGCAGTACGTTCGATCACTTTGTCCAAATAGCCCGCTTGCGCCCAATTGGCATCAAAGGCGGGAGATTTAGCCGGGATTTCGATGTAGTCGCTCAGTTGGCCAACTAAATCGTCATCCCAGGCTTGAGAGACCGAGGACAGGACCTGCGCGGTATCGAGCATGGGGACGGGAGCATTCATTATTTTGCCTTAACCTTGAGACGCCACGCGTGCAGCAGAGGTTCTGTGTAACCGCTAGGTTGTTCGATACCCTTGAGGACTAAATCACGCGCGGCGCGATAGGCGTAGGAGGCTTCAAAATTGGGTGCCATCGGTTGGTAGAGTGGATCCCCCGCGTTTTGACCATCGACCACTTTGGCCATGCGTTGCAAGGTCTCAGTGACTTGCGCCTCGGTTACGATGCCGTGCAACAACCAGTTGGCGATGTGCTGACTGGAAATGCGCAGGGTGGCACGGTCTTCCATGAGACCGACGTTATGAATATCTGGGACTTTGGAGCAGCCCACGCCTTGATCAATCCAGCGCACCACATAACCCAAAATACCCTGAGCGTTGTTGTCCAACTCTTGTTGAATCTCGGCTGCACTCCAGTTTGGTTTGACGGCAACGGGGACTTGGAGAATCTCACCGAGCAGACGATCAATTTCTGCCGGGGCATCGACTTTTTCAAGCGCGGTCTGTACATCTGCGACACTGACTTGATGGTAGTGCAGGGCGTGCAGCGTGGCAGCGGTCGGTGAGGGCACCCACGCCGTATTCGCACCAGCTTTGGGGTGTGCGATCTTTTGCTCAAGCATCGCTGCCATCAAGTCTGGCATGGCCCACATACCTTTACCGATCTGTGCGCGACCGCGCAAGCCGCAAGCCAAGCCTGTCAAGACGTTGCTGCGTTCGTAAGCCGACAACCATGCGCTTGATTTCATATCGCCTTTGCGGATCATCGGACCAGCATGCATGGCGGTATGCATTTCGTCGCCGGTGCGGTCCAAAAAGCCCGTATTGATAAAGGCCACGCGCGCAGGCGCCTCGTTGATACATGCCTTGAGGTTGACGCTGGTACGTCGTTCCTCGTCCATGATGCCAAGCTTGACGGTGTTGGGCGCAAGACCCAGCATGCCCTCTACGCGACCGAAGAGTTGGTTGGCAAAAGCGACTTCGGCAGGACCATGCATTTTTGGTTTGACGATGTAGACCGAACCGGTGCGTGAGTTACCATACTTGTGCGCCTGATTGCGCTTGAGATCATGCAGCGCAATGGTCACCGTCACCACAGCATCCAGGATGCCCTCGAAAATCTCTTGACCATTGCCATCGAGAATCGCGGGATTGGTCATTAAGTGTCCCACGTTACGCAGGAACAGCAAGGAGCGGCCATGCAAGGTCATCACGCCATCTTTAGCTTGCTTGGCGCCTGCAGCCGCCGTGTAATGACGATCCTGGTTGAGCGTTCGCTCAAACGTCTGACCACCTTTGGTGACGCTTTCAACGAGCGTGCCTTTCAGGATGCCAAGCCAGTTGCGATAGGCCAGCACCTTGTCGTCGGCGTCCACGACAGCGACGGAGTCTTCGAGGTCGAGGATGGTCGATAATGCGGCTTCGAGCACGATATCGTTGACACCCGCTGGGTCGTCTTTGCCGATCCCTTTGGTTTGATCGATCTGAATATCGATATGTAAACCGTGATTGACTAGCAAAATGGAGGAGGGACGATTCGCATCACCCTGATAGCCGACGAATTTCTCAGGCGCGGCTAAACCGGTGACAGACCCGTCTTTTAACGTCACAACGAGTTGTCCGTTTTTGACGGCGTAGCCTTGAGCATCCGCATGTGAGCCTTTGGCGAGCTTGGCAGCTTGATCGAGAAACTGTCGACCAAAAGCGATGACCTTGGCGCCGCGAATTGGGTTGTAGCCTCCTGCGCGGGTCGCGCCGTCGGTTTCAGCGATCGCATCGGTTCCGTACAGGGCATCGTACAAAGAGCCCCAACGCGCATTGGCGGCGTTCAGCGCGTAGCGAGCATTGAGCACGGGTACGACGAGTTGCGGACCGGCTTGAAGCGCGAGCTCGGCATCCACATTGGTCGTGGTGGCGCTCGCCTTGGCCGGTACAGGGGCCAGATAACCGATTTCCGTTAAAAAGGCGCGGTAGGCTTTCATGTCCTGAATCGGGCCCGGATGGGTACGATGCCAGGTGTCCATCAATGTTTGCAGACGATCGCGTTGCGCCAGCAGTGCGGCATTGATGGGGGTCAGGTCATGAACGAGTGCGTCAAACCCTTTCCAAAAACTTGCGCTGTCGACCCCAGAACCAGGTAAGACCTCAGTCTCTATAAATTGATAAAGAGGTGTTGCGACCTGAAGACGATGGCAAGCGGTGCGAGCAGTCATGATGGCTGAACCTTAAAGAATTTCGGTTTGTGAAAACAGATCGGCTAGTTTACCGATTTATCACTTAAAAATTTATCACTTAAAAGAGCGCAACCCGTTCTGAATCGTCTCTGATAAAACCCCTAGGGCCCATGCGGCTGCAACTGCGGCTAAGAGTTCGCGTCTGGCTTCGGTGTTCTGAGGATCCGCATATGCGCTGAGTTCATTCAGTGAGATCAATTTTTGCTGCGACGCACCATCGGCGGTGATGACGATGTTTTGATCAATAAAAACAGCGCGTTTGCCTTCGGCAAGATGAGTCGAGATGACAGGCGAGTCGGAGGAAGGGCTGTAAAAAATGATGGAGCCATCACAGTACTGCGCCATCGATGCGACATGGGGGTCTTCTGCATTCAAGACGCCAACGCCATGCGGCCATACGACATCGACCTGGCTGCGATAAACCTTGATCAAATCCTCGGCAGTCTCAAAGGCATGAAAGGCAACCTCGGGATGTTTAAAGGTCTCCGAGTACATAACGTTGGTCACAATTCCCACTGAACAGCGGTCGTAGGCCAAGCCTTTGGTGAGGATTTCCATGCCGTTATTTTCAATGACAGCGGCTTGAACCTCTTTGTTGAGCAATAACCGTCTGGCTTGATC
>JBILJA010000187.1:0-4195 GCA_044368775.1 Burkholderiaceae bacterium | reverse complement strand
AGGCGTTACGCGCGCTCAAGCGTCCTTGTGCCGTCACTCTCCATGTGGACTCTCAATATGTGATGAAAGGCATGACCGAGTGGATCCATGGCTGGAAACAGCGAGGCTGGAAAACCGCCGACAAAAAGCCTGTTAAAAACGCGGATCTCTGGCAGTTGATGTCAGATGAGGTCGCTAAGCACGAGATTCGTTGGCAGTGGGTCAAAGGTCATGCCGGCGATCCGGGTAACGAACGCGCAGACCTGCTTGCCAATCGCGGTGTCGAAGAAGCCCGCGCTAAAATGAACAACTAAGTTGAACAACTAAGTCTTACCAACACTCACACCTCTTTTACGGCGACTGCACCCATGCGTTGGATCATTCTTGATACTGAAACGACCGGACTCGATCCGGCTCAGGGACATCGCATTGTCGAGATTGGTGCCGTCGAGGTGCTTAATCGCGGTGTGACTGACAATCATTACCATACCTACCTCAATCCTGATCGCGAGAGTGATCCTGGCGCACTAGGGGTGCACGGCTTGACGACGGATTTTCTGTCGGATAAGCCCCGTTTTAAAGATCAAGCTGACGCATTTTTAAAGTTCATCGAAGGTGCTGAGTTGATTATTCACAACGCGCCCTTTGATTTGAAATTTTTAAATGCCGAACTTGCGAAAGTCGGGCGTGAGCCCGTGAGCGAGTTTTGCAGTGGTGTGACCGACTCACTCGTCCATGCCAAGACAATGCACCCGGGCAAGCGCAATTCGCTTGATGCCTTGTGCGAGCGTTACGGTATTTCCAATGCCCATCGTGCCTTGCACGGAGCATTGCTTGACTCGCGACTACTTGCCGAGGTGTGGCTCGCCATGACGCGCGGTCAGGACAGTCTGATGATCGATACCTATGACGTACCGGAGACAGAAAGCGCCGAGGCCCGAGGGCATCAGCAGGACGCGCTCGGCTTGCCCGTCATTTTGCCAAGCGCCGAGGACCTCCTCGCGCACGAGGAGTATCTGGCGACGTTGGACAAATCGGTGAAGGGCAGTTGCTTGTGGCGACAGTTTGAGCCGAGTAAATAACCACGTCTGATTAGCTCAGTACACCCAGCGTTTTTCTTTTGATCAGATCGAAATCGATTTGAGCACCTAGACCTGGACCTGTCGGGGCATGAATCATCCCCTGACTATCAATCTCAAGGTCCTGTAGTAGCCCATACTTTTGCGACTCAGACGGTAGCAAGACCTCAAAGAGCTCCGTATTTTGCAGCGCCATAATGACGTGCAAATTTGCGAAGTTATTCAGCGAGTTTCCGCCGTGATGGACCTCGTAGTTCAGGTGAAACGCTTCTGCAAGATGCGCGGTTTTCATTAGCGTGGTGATGCCGCCTTTTACCGCCACATCACCTCTCAAAAAGTCAGTCGCACGCTCTTTGATCCAGGGCGCGTATGAATCAAGCCCGCCTGCGGGATACTCGGTCGCCATGATTGGAATACTCAAGTGTTTTTTGAGCTCAATATAGTTGTAAATATCCGCATCGGCCAGAGGATCTTCGTACCAATAGAAATCGAGCTCTTCGATGACATGCCCCACACGCAGCGCTTGCGGATAGTCATAGCTCCAGACTGAATCCAGCATCAATACATATTCATCACCGACTGCTTTGCGAACAGCTTCACAGACCTTGATGTCCTCGCGCCAAACTTGCGGCGGATGGATCTTGTAGGCGGCTAGATTGAGGGCTTTGTAATGCTGGGCTTCGTCTGCATAGGCTTGCGGACTTGCGAGTACCGCCGAGCTGATATAGGCCGGAACGCGATCGCGATACGAGCCAAGCAGCTGATGAATCGGCAGGTTCGCAACCTTGCCCGCAATATCCCACAGCGCGACATCCACCGCGCCGATCGATCGCGCGGTGGTGGTGCGTACGCGTTTCCACATGGCTTTGTAGAGACGCTCGCGGTCAAGAGGATTTTGACCAATCAAAATAGGCTTGAGATAACGAATCAGACTGCCGCCATCCATATCTGCTGGAAAAAAAGCAGAGCCCAGAAAAGCATGTCCGGTGATGCCTTGATCCGTTGTGATCGCCAATAGGCCGAGCTTGCTCTCACCCGCAAAACGGCCCGTATGCGCGCCGTAGCTGGTGGAAGGGATATCGTCCCAGCTAAAAAGCGTGAGGGTGACGTCTTGAATCTTCATGTTTACTCTATCCGAATGTTGGCTTCTTTGATCAGCTTGGTCCACTTCGTGACTTCGCTTTGTAACAGTTTGCTGAATTCCTCAGGCGTACTCGCAATCACCTCAACACCCTGATCATTAAAGCGTTTAGTGACCTCAGGTTGACGGTAAATACTGGCGAGTTCACGGTTGACTTGGTTCACAATGGCAGTGGGGGTAGCGCCTGGCACTTGCATGCCAAACCAAACACTGACTTCAAAGCCGGGTACGCCCGACTCGGAGACGGTCGGTGTATCTGGTAAAAGCGCGGTGCGCTTAAGACCACTCACACCGATCGCATTGATGGTGCCCGCACGGATCTGTTGAACAACGTTTGGCACATTATCAAAAAGCACATCAATCTCACCCGCCATCAGGGCTGCTACAGCCGGTGCACTGCCTTTGTAAGGGACGTGCGTGAGTTTGGCGCCAGTCATGTTCATCAGCAATTCCATCGAAAGGTGATTCGATGAGCCTGATCCTGTTGAGCCATAGTTGAGTTTGCCGGGATTCGCTTTTGCGTATTCAACGAGCTCTTTGGCGCTTTTGATATTCAGCCCCTTTTTAGTGACAAGCGCATTTTGAGTGGAGCCGGCCAGAATCAGGGCACGAAAGTCTTTGAGTGCGTCATAAGGAAGTTTTGCGCCATAGAGTCCTGGCATCGCTGAAAACGGCAGAGGTGTAACCAAAATCGTATAGCCATCCGCGGGCGATTTGGCGACATAGCTATTACCGATCGTTGTGTTGCCGCCTGGGCGGTTTTCAACCACAACGGGTTGGCTCCAAATTTTTCCGAGCCTCTCGCTGGAGATGCGCGCCAGCGTGTCATTAAAGCCACCGGGAGGATAGGGGACAACGATTCGTACCGTTTTTTCTGGAAATGTTTGAGCGATGGCCGTACTTGCTACACACATTGACAAGCCTAGTACGACTAATAATTTTTTTGAAAAAGCATTCATTTTTTGTCTCCGATTTTTAAAATTTGACGACGTAACCCGGACCGTCGATTAGTGGATACTTTTTAAAGATCGATTCGTCGACCTCTATACCAATACCCGGCTTGTCCAGAGGCTCGACACAGCCGTCCTGCCCAATCTCAAAACTGACGCCAAACATATCCCGCAGAGGATTGTAGTGCGACACACAGGCCTCGAAATACTGCGTATTTTCAATTGCTGAAGCAAAATGAATCGTGGCCGCATGATTCAACCCTGTCGCAGAGCTATGCGTATTCATGGGGATGCGATGCGAGGAGGCGAGGGCAGCGATCGCCAAACCTTCTGTGATACCCCCGCACTTAGATAAATCGGGCTGCCAAATTCGGATGTCACCCGCTTCGAGAAGTTGAGCAAACTCAAAGCGTGTGTAGTGATTCTCACCTGCTGCAATCGGCACCAACGAGGTAATTTTTGCGGCTTCGCGATAAGAGGCAAAATCACTGCATGCGAAGGGCTCCTCTAACCAACCCGCTTTGATTTCGGCTAGAACGGGCAAGACACGTCTCACATCTGCGATCGTGTAGGCTGTATTTGCATCCGTCAAAATGTCGATATCGTCTCCGAGCACCTTGCGCACATGCAGCACGCGTTCGATATCTTTAGCGGCCGTATCGCCGAGCCTGAGTTTGATGGCTTTGTAACCACGCGCTACATATTCTTGCGCCTCTTCCGCTAAAGACTCCTTGGGCTGATAACCTAAGGAAATCCCACCGGCATAGGCGGGTAAACGTCGTTTACTCCCGCCAAGCAGTTCATACAGGGGCATATTCGCTGCTTTGCCACGGATATCCCACATTGCCATATCGATACCGGCCAAAGCGAGGGACGCACCCGAGCCCACGCCGTGACTCGAGAGCTGCATGCGATGCACGCGTTTCCAGACTCCCACGCAATCGGTCGCTTTCATGCCAATCAGCATGGGGGCGAGTGTGTTGTGGATCAAGCTGACGACTGCACCAGGGCTGCGGCCTGGATGCGCCTCGCCATAGCCTGTGATG
>JBILJA010000186.1:0-4201 GCA_044368775.1 Burkholderiaceae bacterium | reverse complement strand
CAACGTTGACCACGATATGCACGAGGATCGGTCCGTCCTCGTGCGGAGTTAAAGCAGGACCATTGTTGGAGAAACGATAAGGGACGCGGGGATTGCTCATCTTTATTTCCTAATCGTATCCGGCAGCCAGGTGGCGATTTCCGGGAACAAAATTAATAACAGGGTCGCAACGATCAGCAATAAAAAGAAGGGAAATGCCGCCACGGAGACATCCCACAGATTTTTGCCTGTGATGGATTGGAGAATGAAGAGATTGATCCCGACTGGCGGTGTGATCTGTGACATCTCAATCAACACCACAATAAAAATACCAAACCAGATCGGGTCAATGCCTGCTTGCAGGACGATCGGCATGATGACCGCAGCAGTGAGCACCACAATCGAAATGCCATCTAAAAAACAGCCTAGGATGATGAAAAGGACGGTGAGAGCCAAGAGCAATTCGAACTTGTCTAGGTTCAGTGTCCCGACCCAAGCCGAGAGCTCGCGTGGTATACCCGTAAACCCCATGGCTGTCGATAAAAAGGCAGCACCTGCCAAAATGAATGACACCATCACACTGGTGCGTGTCGCACCCAAGACGCTATCAATAAAATTCTGTTTGGTCATCGAGCCAGTAAAAAGCGCAATGAGCAGAGCACCGACAACACCCACCGCAGCCGCTTCGTTTTAAAAAGGGAATGCGTGGTTCGCGCGGCGGTACCTTGGATGGGTTGAGTGCCGACCAAATAGCCAGATACCCCATAAACAGGACCATGAGCATAAGGCCCGGCATGATGCCTGCGATAAATAGCCGTGTGATGGAGACGTCTGCAGCGACGCCATACACAATCATGATGATTGACGGCGGGATTAAAAAGCCTAGGGTCGAGGAGCCCGCCAAGCTACCGATCGTCGTTTTTTCATCATAGCCACGCTTGAGCAATTCAGGAACAGTGATTCGACCGATGGTCGCTGTCGTCGCGGCGGATGAGCCAGACACGGCTGCGAAAATGCCGCAGCTGACCACGTTGATATGAATCAGTCTGCCAGGAAATCCAGCGAGCCAAGGTGAAAGACCCTCGAACATATCTTTAGCTAAACGCGTCCGGTAGAGAATCTCACCCATCCAGATAAACAAGGGGAGCGCCGTGAGCGCCCAGCTTGAGCTTTGACCCCAAATAACGGTTGTCTGGATCGTGGTGGCTGGTGCATGCGAAAACAGCAACATGCTGATTAAACCGACAGACATTAAGGTGATGGCTACCCACACGCCTGAAGCTAACAGCACCAGCATGAGGACAGCGACGATCAAACCAATTGTTGAGACATCCATGGTTTAGTCCATTACCTGTTCTTTGTTTTTCTCAAAGTTCGGTTCCTTGCCGCGCATCACGTTGACCAAGTCTTCGATGATGGCAAGACAAAAGAGCGTCACACCAATACCCATGCTTAACTGAGGAATCCAGATGGGGTATTTAAGAATGCCTGTCGACATGTCTTTGAATTTCCAGCTTTCAAACACCATGGCCAGTGAGTTGTATGCCCAGATGGCAATCATGACAATCGTGAAAGTCAACACTAACAACATCGCGATACGTTGAATTTTTGAGGACAAGCGGTCTGTCAATAAAGTCACGCGGATGTGCGAACCCGATCGAAACGAATACGCGAGGCCTAAAAAGCTGCTGGCTGCCAGGCTGTAGCCTGCAAACTCATCGGCAGAGGGTATTTGCGTGTTAAGCATACGTGCCACGATCTGTGCAACGACCAATATGGCAATGGTGACTAAAAACACACCCGCCAGATAGCCGCTCCACGTAAACAGGCGATCAAGAAATTTACCGAACATGGCATCCTATTCCATAAAAAACAAACCCGGCGGATAGCGCCGGATTTGTCAAAGCAACATGCTGTTTAACGCAAGGGAGCGAGGACCTTTTCGGCATTTGGACCCATGGCCTTGGCCCAGTCCACTGACATCAAATCACCGATCTTGGCCAACTCTTTCGTCAACGCCGCGTTAGGTGCGCGGTATTGCATTTTGGCTTTGATGGCATCTGTACTTGTTGTGAAAACTTCTTCGCTCATCTTCCAACCACGTGTTTCTGCAGTTTTGCCCGCTTCGATAATGGCTTGCTGTGCTTTTGGGCTCAGACGTCTAAAAGCGGCCTCATTCACATAGACCATATTTTTCGGCATCCAGGCTTGCGTGTCGTAGTAGTAGGTTGAAAAAGTCCAAGCTTCTGTACGCGCACCTGTGGCGGCAGAGGTCACCATGGCATCGACGATTCCAGCGCTAAAGGCCTGGGGGATTTCCACTGCTTCTACAGTCGTGGGAACGGCCTTCATCAGAGTGGCCATTTTTTCAGTCGTGGAATTGTAGGTACGGAACTTCACACCTGACATATCAGCGATGGTTTTGATTTCTTTCTTGGTAAAGAATCCCTGACCTGGCCATGGCACGGCGTAAATGAAGCGCATGCCCTGACTTTTCATATAGTCTTCAACAAAGGGGCGCTGACCTTGCCATAGTTTTCTCGCGTCCGCGTAGTTGGTCACCAAGAATGGGATGGAGTCGACTTGAAAAATAGGGCTTTGGTTGGCCAGGTTTGACATGATCGTCTCGCCCATTTCCACTTGTCCTGTGCGCACGGCGCGTGGGATTTCTGGGTGCTTAAAGAGAGACTGGGCTGAGTGAACGGTAATCTTGAGTTCGCCACCGGACAGTTTGTCTACATCAGCGGCAAACTCCTGAATATTGCGGGTGTGAAACTCGGACTGTGGGTAGGGCGTTGCCATATTCCACTTACTCTGTGCAACGGCACCAAACGAAATGGTGACTGTCGCTGCCGCTACTAATAGGTTTTTATAAGAAGTGCGCATAATCTCTCCAATGTGCGAAGTCTGTCTCAGTCATCTGAGCCGTTGGATAGATTATCAGTCTTGGCTGTTTGTTACTAGAAATTTATGTCGAGCGTCTGTACTTTGAGGATGCTTTTAGGGTTTACGAGGTGCTATCAAGCGCCGCTGCCTTTGCATGAGGCTACACCAGTCGCTATGTGCATGCCCCATCGCGGACACATCAGAAAGTAGCTGTGACACCAGTCCCGTGACAGGGAGAGAAACGTCTGAGCGTCTGGCTTCATCCATGACGAGCGCAAGGTCTTTACGCATGAGAGTTGTAGAAAAGCCAAAATTAAACTCTCCCTTGATCATTGGGATTGATCGATTTTCCATCATCCATGAGGTCGAAGAGCCTTTTAGCATCACGGCGAGTACCTTCTCGAGATCCAAGCCATTTTTTTCAGCGAAAGCCAAACCTTCCGCAAGCGCTTGACCAATGCCCGCAACACAAATTTGATTAGACATTTTTGTGAGTTGACCAGACCCCGGAGGCCCAATGCGCGAGATTTGTTGCGCGTACGCTTGAAGTACTGATGTCACTTTTTCCCACGCAGTTTCATCAGCACCAGCCATGATCGCGAGGGTACCTTTCTCGGCGCCGATGGTGCCGCCTGATACCGGTGCATCGATAAAGAAATTGCCGCGAGTACTTGCAGCCGCTGCGAGTTGTCGGGCGATTTCAGCAGAAGTGGTTGAGTGATCAACCCAGATACAACCAGGCGCGAGAGAGTCTGCGGCTTCGTTCCAAACGGATTGCAACGCTGCGTCGGCGGGTAATGAGGTGATGACAAGCTCTGCATCGCGAACGGCATCTTGAACAGAACGCGCACTTTGGCCTTGATGTGCGGCTAGCCATGTGGAAACGGCTGTGGGATTCGCGTCCAAAACCTTGAGCGTATGCTTTTGGCGCGCTAAATGCCCCGCCATATGCCAGCCCATACGACCTAATCCTATAAACGCAATGTGCATGATGTTTCCTTTGCTGATAATGGAAGAGTATTGAACTAATCGTTTAATGCACGGATATACTCAGCTTATAGACTATCAATATATATGGAATCTCGATGATCACACTAGTGCGTTTATTATGCGCTTTTTTGCTGTTCGGTCTGTTGGTGGCTTGCAGTAACGCGCCTATTGTGCGGAGTGATTACGATCCACGGGCTGATTTTTCTGCTTATCGTTCTTGTGCTTTTATGGAGCCCTTGGGCACTGATCGCGCAGGCTACACGACTTTGTTGACCGAGCGACTCAAGCGCGCGGTGGCGCTGCAGATGGAGTCGCGGGGGTACATTTATCAAGAAAAAAATCCTGA
>JBILJA010000185.1:0-4203 GCA_044368775.1 Burkholderiaceae bacterium | reverse complement strand
GTTCACTGAGTTTCCTCAAGCTGTACTCGATCACAAAGACGAGCTCGCGGGGAAAACAATCATCAGTTTTTGCACAGGCGGTATTCGGTGCGAAAAAGCCGCGATTTTTATGGGCGAAGTGGGCATTGAAAATGTCTACCAACTTGATGGCGGCATTCTCAAATATTTCGAGCAAACGGGTGGGGTTGGTTACCAGGGCAACTGCTTTGTGTTTGACGAGCGTCGGACACTTGATCCGACGCTTCAGCCGCAACCTTTGACCTAAAGTCTATGTGCTGCAATCAACGAATCCGCATACCAGGCTGTGCGCCTGACTCAGGATCCAGAACGTAAATCCCCGGCTGTGCCTTGGGGTCAAAGTGGCTCGCTGAGAGCACCATGCCCTCAGACACCCCAAACTTCATCTTTCTTGGCGCAAGATTGGCCACGACAACCGTCAGGCGACCTTTGAGTTGCTCGGGTTGGTATGCGGACTGAATCCCTGAAAAAATATTGCGATGGCGTCCCTCGCCCAGATCGAGTGTGAGTTGCAGCAATTTGGTCGAGCCCTCGACGCGCGCGCAATCAACAATACGTGCGACCCGCATGTCGATCTTTAAGAAGTCGTCGATCGTGATGGTGGCCGCAATGGGCTCACCGCCTGGTATTTGTCCGCCTGAGGCGTCTGCGGTCGTGGCAGAAGATTCCGCAGGCGCGGCAGTAACCGCGGCGGCTTTGGGCTTGTCTTGGGCGGCAGCTTCGTCGGGCAGTTCAAATAAAGCATCCAGCATCGTTGGCTCGACACGTTGCATCAGATGTTTAAAGGGGCTGATGTGCGCGGGTAGCGCACTGGCGTCAGACCAGAGAAAGCTGCGCGACAAGCCGAAGAGCTCTTGCGCGACGCGCTGCGCCAACACAGGCAAGATCGGTGTGAGCATGACGGTTAGGGCCTTAAATCCTGCGAGCGCGGTCGAGCAAATGTGTTGGAGCGCAGCGCGTTGCGTAGGATCTGCGTCGGCCAGGCCTTTGGCGATGAGCCAAGGCTGCGCCGCATCAAAGGCCTGATTGATTTGGTCGGCATGCGCCATGATTTCACGAATCGCGCGGCCATACTCGCGTGTTTCGAGGTCGCCGCGAACGGCTTCGGCGGCCTGTGACCAGTGAGCCGATAGCGCAGAAGCATCACCAGGGTAGGCCAGCTGACCATCAAAATATTTGCTGATGAAATTGGCCGCCCGGCTGGCGATATTGATGTATTTACCAACCAGGTCGCTGTTGACGCGCGCCACGAAGTCATCGGGATTGAAGTCGATGTCTTCGACGCGGGCATTGAGTTTGGCCGCGATGTAGTAACGCATCCACTCGGCGTTCATGCCGAGTTGCAAGTAACGGAGCGGCGAAATACCGGTGCCGCGACTCTTGGACATTTTTTCACCGCTCACGGTGATAAATCCATGCACATTGAGCTGGTCAGGTGTTTTGCGGCCAGCAAATTTCAGCATGGCGGGCCAGAACAGTGCATGGAAATAGACGATATCTTTTCCAATAAAGTGCACTTGCTCAGTCGCGTTGCCGGGTGTCAGCAGTATTTCAAAATCGATGCCGAGCTTGACGCAGTAAGCTTTGAGCGAGGCGAGATAACCGACCGGCGCATCAAGCCAGACATAAAAATATTTGCCAGGAGCATCAGGGATTTCAATCCCGAAGTAGGGCGCGTCTCGCGAGATGTCCCAGTCGCCCAAGTTGACTTGGTCGTCACCTTCGCCATGCCCAAGCCATTCGCGGGTTTTAGCGAGCACTTCGGCTTGGAGGCGTTTGTGACCTTGGTCATTACTGCCTGTTGTCCAGTCTTGTAAAAACTGCACGCAGCGCGGGTCGGAGAGCTTAAAGAAAAAATGCTCCGAAGTTTTGAGAATGGGTCGCGCCTGCGTCAGTGTCGAGTAGGGGTTGATCAGGTCGGTGGGCGCATAGACCGCGCCGCAGGCCTCACACGAGTCACCGTATTGGTCCTTGGCGTGACACTTAGGGCACTCGCCTTTGATGTAGCGATCGGGCAAAAACATGCCTTTGACCGGATCATAAAATTGCTCGATTTCGCGGGTCTCAATGAGTCCCGCTTCGCGCAGCTTGCGGTAAATACTCTGTGAGAGTTCGACGTTTTCTGGTGAGTCGGTCGAATGCCAATGATCGAACTCGATGTGAAAACCTTGCAGATACTGTGGGCGCTCAGCCGCGATGCGGGCCACGAGTTGTTGCGGCGTAATGCCCTCGGACTCGGCTTTGAGCATGATGGGTGCGCCATGCGTATCGTCCGCGCCGACAAAGTGCACGGTATGTCCAGCCATGCGCATTGAGCGCACCCAGATGTCCGCCTGGATGTACTCCATGATGTGGCCGATATGAAAGGAGCCGTTGGCGTAGGGCAGCGCAGTCGTGACAAAAATGGTTCGGGACATGAGTGATAGGTGCTTAGGTGGACATTAAGAGCAAGTCAATCATTTTAAAGCAGTGGACGGCTTAGCGAATATCGCGCGACTCAACGTCGGTGACGTCTTTTGAGCTTAAAGAACCTTGTGTCGAAGTGGACTTGCGGCCGGTTCGGCGCGACATCCAGTATTCTTTAACCTCAAAAGGTTTGCCGCGCAAGCGGGAAATCACGAGCAAAAAGGCAATCGCGATGATGGTGGAAAAAGTCAGGATGAGTGCCATCACTAACCCGATGAAAGCCACCACGATGACCACGGCAAAGCGGATAATGCGGCGAAGAAGTTCAATCATAATGACACCGTGGTTCGAATAAAAACAAAGATAGCAGAGGAATTTCAATGAGTGTAGCGCTAGTAGACGTGCGTGCAGTGCTTGAGCGAGTGCTCGATCCAGTGACAAGCGTGTCACTGAGTAGTGCCGTCAAGGATTCTCAGATCCAAATCTCAGAGGGTCGCGTCAGTATCCAGGTAGTGCTGGGCTATCCCGCTGCAAGCCGGCTGGAGGCGATGCGCCAGTCCTTGCTAGAGGCGCTCAAGTCCGCGGGCATACCCCAGGCGGAGGTCACAATGTCCTCAAAGGTTATCGCCCATGCGGTGCAGCCCGGTGTGGCGCTGGTTCCAGGGGTGCGCAACATCATTGCAATTGCTTCTGGCAAGGGCGGGGTCGGCAAGAGCACGACGGCCGTCAATCTAGCCTTGGCCTTACAGGCGGAGGGTGCGCGCGTGGGACTGCTGGACGCGGATATTTACGGTCCTAGCGTGCCGACTTTGTTGGGCGTTTCCCAGCGTCCGGATAGCGCGGATGGCAAAACCATGAGCCCGGTGGTGGGACATGGCATTCAGGCCAACTCCATTGGTTTTATGATCAGCGAGGACAATCCGGCGATTTGGCGCGGACCCATGGTCACGCAAGCTCTCGAGCAGTTGTTGCGTTCCACCAACTGGGACAATCTGGACTATTTGATCATCGATATGCCGCCCGGTACGGGTGATATCGCGCTGACGCTGTCACAAAAAGTCCCCGTGGTTGGCGCCGTTATTGTGACGACACCACAGGATTTGGCGCTTTTGGATGCCCGCAAAGGTCTGCGGATGTTTGAAAAGGTCAATGTGCCGGTGCTCGGTGTGATTGAAAACATGGCCATCCACGTCTGCAGTCAGTGTGGCCATGCCGAACACATCTTTGGCGAGGGCGGTGGACAGCGTATGGCGGAGCAATACAAGGTCTCATGGCTGGGCGCTCTGCCTTTGGCGATGGCGATCCGCGTCGATGCGGATGCCGGTCGCCCAACTGTCCTCTCGGCGCCCGCAAGCGAGGCCGCGAAGTTGTATGGCGAGATTGCCTCCAGAATTGCCGCCAAGGTTGCCGCTTTGCCCAAGGATCTAAGTGACAAGTTCGGCGTGATTTCGGTTCAGCGAACCTGATTTTCACTCTCTTACCCCTAGTGCGCGCCTAAGGGGTCGGACAGGGGGTAAAATTCGCGCTCTCGACTTTTAATTTTGAGGCGCTTGGGCAATGAGCATCAAAAGCGACAACTGGATCCGCCGCGTGGCACAAACCGACGGGATGATCGAACCCTTCGAGCCCGGCCAAGTGCGTTCGAACGAATCAGGCCGTATCGTGAGCTATGGCACGAGCAGCTACGGCTACGATGTGCGCTGCGCCAACGAATTTAAAATTTTCACGAACATCAATTCAACCATTGTCGACCCGAAAAATTTCGACGAAAAATCCTTC
>JBILJA010000099.1:0-8542 GCA_044368775.1 Burkholderiaceae bacterium | reverse complement strand
CAAAACCATCAGCAAAACAGGTGGGTAAATTGACGTAGACCGAACTCGAGTCGACTTCGCGCTGAAATTGTTGCGCATTAGAAATATTTGTCGTCACGATAGATTCGGTATGTTGCGAGCCCCAGCGTTCGATATGCTCGATCGCCTCGCTCATGGTGTCGACGATACGAATAGCCAAAATCGGCCCAAGGTACTCTGTCGCCCAGTCTTCGTCGGTCGCGGCGAGCGCTTTGGGGATCAGGGCTTGTGTACGGATGCAGCCTCTGAGTTCTACGCCATGCTTGAGCAATTTGTTTGCGAGCTCAGGCAGGAAGGTTTGAGCAATCGCATGATGCACGAGCAGCGTCTCCATCGCACCACAGACACCGTAACGATACGTTTTGGCATTAAAGGCAATGTCAGAGGCTTTGCTCAGGTCTGCAAATTCATCTACATACACATGACAGTTGCCGTCTAAATGTTTAATCATTGGAACGCGTGCTTCGTCAGCAAGTCGTTTGATGAGACTCTTGCCCCCGCGCGGGATGATGACGTCGATATACTCCGTCATCGTAATCAGTGCGCCAACAGCTGCACGATCAGGTGTGGCGATGACTTGTACAGCCTGTTCGGGTAGGCCGGCCGCGTTGAGCCCTTGAATCACGATCTTGCCGAGCGCGAGATTGGAGTGCAACGCCTCACTGCCTCCACGCAAGATCGCAGCATTGCCGGACTTTAGACAAAGTGCTGCTGCATCGATGGTGACGTTGGGCCGAGACTCATAGATGATCCCGATGACTCCCAGTGGGACGCGCATCTGTGCGACTTGCATGCCGTTAGGCCGAATCGTGGTAGCGGTGAGTTCGCCTACAGGGTCAGGCATCGTGGCGATCTGGCGCAAGCCTTCGATCATGAGATCGATACTGCGATCAGAGAGTGTGAGTCGATCTAGTAGGGCCGCTTCGAGTGCGCGGGCCTTCGCACCCTCGATGTCACGTTGGTTGGCCGCTTTGAGCACCGCGCGTTGCTCCGACAGTGCATCTGCCATCGCGTGCAGAGCGTGCGCTTTTTGAGCACTGGTGGCGCGCATCATCAAGCGTGCAGCCTGGCGCGCTTGTCGTCCGATTTGCTGGATAGAATCAAAAATAGGAGTCATAGAATCAAGTCGGTTTAAAAGCGATGCGCATCGCGAGACGGTTCATTTCTTCCCAAGGGTCTTGAAGACGCCCAGAGACATGTAGGCCTTTGATCAATCGATCCACCTCGTGCGCGTGCTGGACCGCAGCCGGCCAGCTGCGTGCAGAGACACGAGACAATGCTTTTCGGACAAGTGGTTCGCGTGAACCAAACACACGCTGTGAGCGTAGCACGCTAGACAAATCCTGTCCGGCTGATACAGCTTGTGCAATGCGTGCAAGGGTCCTGATCTCCTCTCCGACAGCCCAGAGTACCAAGGGAAGCGCCTCGCCTTCGGCTTTCAGGCCATCCATGATGCGGATCATGCGCGGCACATCTCCCGCAAGCATCGCATCACGTAAACCAAATACGTCATAACGTGCCACGTTCATGACAGATTGTTCGATATCCTTGGCCTCGATTTTTCCGGGCTCGAATAACAAGCCAAGC
Organism: Burkholderiaceae bacterium; assembly: GCA_044368775.1. Taxonomy (GTDB): domain Bacteria; phylum Pseudomonadota; class Gammaproteobacteria; order Burkholderiales; family Burkholderiaceae_B; genus Zwartia. The sequence goes on along the minus strand of JBILJA010000099.1, from coordinate 6,937 downwards.
TTCAGGATTTCCTGATGGGCCGCTAAAAGATTACCTTCGACCTTGTCGGCGAGCCATTGCAAGGTTTCAGGATCCGTCTCCTGCCCTTGTCGCGCCAATCTGTCGGCAATCCAGCGCGGGAGTTGCGTACGCTCGACACTTGGGATGTCGATCAATTTTCCAGCGGACTGCAACGCACTGGCCCATTTCCCTTCGCGGGTTGCTCGGTCTAGTCTGGGTAAGGAAACGATCGTCAGGACTTCATCGGCGGTCATACCGGCACTGCGTTTGGCCAGAGCGATCAGGGCATCCGCACCCGTTTTCCCAGGTTTACCCGTCGGTAAAGAAATCTCAACCAGTTGTTTATCGCCAAAAAGAGAGCCGCTTTGACCGGCCATGGCGAGCGCGCTCCAGTCACTGCGCGCATCCATCAAAAAAGAACTGCGCTCCAGAAAACCTGCAGCACGTGCGATGCCGCGCAGAGCATCAGTTGCTTCGATCGTCAGTAGAGGATCGTCGCCCGTGATCACGAAAAGAGCCGCCAGACTTACGCCTGGTCGGCTGAGGTCATTAATCAGGCGTTGCGCATCCACGTCGTGATCCGCTTAGCCGCCCGGATTAACCGGAATGGGCAGGGGTGTCAGGGAAGGGTTTTGCCAAGGCGTAGGCAAATTGCCTGTTGGAGACTGAATGGGCGTGGCTGTTTCAATATTTTCCTGCTCGGCGGGAGAGGAGGCTTTGATCTCATCCCAGCGTTGCTTGATGTCAGGGGCTGTTAGGCGCCTCATCATGCGAGCGACCAAGCTCTTTTGCATATCTCGATAAAGGGTAACGGCTTCACCTTCTTTGGCCTGGACGACGCGCTCATCGAAGGGCATCGCGCGCGCTGCCGAAAGCGTTGTGTCAGGCAGAATGATCTGGTTTTTTGCATTGACGAGACGGAAGGTATAGACCAAGGTTAACTCGAACTCTTCGGGCTTACCTCGTGCATTAAGTGAGACGATACGAGAATTGCGAACCTCGGAGACCTGTTCGAGCTTTGCTTGTGGAACAGTTTTGACACCAGGTTGGGTTGAAGATGGTTCAATAATGACGATGCCAGGCGAAGCCGCGCGAATGGCGCGACGCACGTCTGCCCCAAATTGAGAGTTTTGAGGAATCGTGATGGCGAGCGAGTCAAAGGGCATAGGCGTGGCGCCTTGCATTTTGAAGCCGCAGCCTGCAAGCAATAACGTCATCAAACCTAGCAACACGCGCACAATGGATCGACTCATTAAGGTGTATTCCTGTTATCCAACGACATTAACAAGTTTGCCAGGCACCACGATAACCCGCTTGGGCGGACGGCCCTCGAGATTGCGTGCTACAGACTCGTGGGCGATCGCAATTTGTTCGATTTGTTCGCGGGTGGCTTCGCGTGCAACACTCAGGCTGCCCCGAAGTTTGCCATTGACTTGCAATACAAGCTCAACCTCATCTGTCATCAGCGCGGATGCATCGACGGTTGGCCAGGGCGCATCTAGCAAATCGCCATAAGGTTCGGCATAGCCAAGTTCAGCCCAGAGTTGCCAAGTAATGTGGGGTACGACAGGGTAGAGGACTCGCAGCAAAATGCCGATGGTTTCCGCGTATGCGGCTTGGGCGAAACTCGAGTCTCCAAGCACGGCATCATCGATGGCGTTGAGCATTTTCATGCATGCGGAGACAACTGTGTTGTACTGAATCCGTTGGTAGTCGTAATCTGCCTGTTTGAGGAGCGCGTGAATTTCAAAACGGAGTTGTTTGACTTCTTTTGGAGCTTGCGCCCAGTCTGACACAGGTGTTTGCAGGCCAGCAGCGATTTGTGCCTTGTTTTGAACGCCCAAGGACCAGAGGCGACGCAAAAAGCGGTTTGAGCCTTCGACACCAGAGTCCGACCATTCAAGCGTTTGCTCCGGCGGACTTGTAAACATGACAAACAGGCGAGCGGTATCTGCACCCTGCGTATCGATCAAGGATTGAGGGTCGACGCCATTGTTTTTTGACTTGGACATCGTACCGACGCCACCGTAGGTGATTTCGCGCCCGTCGCTTTTAAGTCGAGCTCCTGTGATGGCGCCTTTGGCATCATAGGTATTTTCCACCTCTTCAGGCCAAAAATACTCAATGCCACCCTTGGCATTTTTAGTCGAGTAGATATGGTTGAGCACCATGCCTTGGCACAGCAATTTGGTAAACGGCTCATCGAACTTGACTAAGCCTAGGTCACGCATCACACGGGTCCAGAAGCGCGCATACAGTAGGTGCATCACCGCATGCTCGATACCTCCGATGTACTGATCCATCGGCATCCAGTAGTCATTGCGCGTATCGACCATCTCTTGGTCGTTGCCAGGCGACGTGTAGCGCATGAAATACCAGGACGAATCCACAAAGGTGTCCATCGTGTCGGTTTCGCGACGCGCGTCTTTGCCGCAACTCGGACATTGGCAATGTAAAAAGGACGCATGTTTGGTCAGCGGATTACCACTGCCGTCCGGAATCAGATCCTCGGGCAGCACCACAGGCAGATCTTTTTCTGGAACAGGAACTGCGCCGCAATTATCGCAATGGATGATTGGAATCGGTGTGCCCCAATAGCGTTGACGAGAAATACCCCAGTCTCGCAAACGCCAAGTTGTTTGGCGCGTACCAAGATTGAGGGACTCTAACTCGCTGGCAATGGCCTCAATGGCTTGCGGAAAGCTCAAGCCGTCGTACTTGCCCGAATGGATGAGACGGCCCGACTGTTTGTCAGCGTAAGACTCATGCCAGACTTTGTCGTCAAAAGGCTTGTCACCCACTTGAACCACTTGTTTGATCGGAATGCCGTATTTGTTGGCAAAGGCAAAGTCACGCTCATCGTGCGCAGGCACGCCCATGACAGCGCCATCACCATAGCTCATCAAGACGTAGTTACCGACCCAAACAGGGACGGTTTGGCCCGTCAATGGGTGGGATACAACAAGACCCGTATCGAGGCCCTCTTTTTCGCGTGTCGCGAGCTCGGCTTCGGTGGTGCCGCCTTGTTTGCACTGTTCGATAAAAGCGGCTAGAGCGGGGCTGGTGAGCGCGGCATGTTGTGCAAGCGGATGCTCAGGCGCCACGGCGCAAAACGTCACGCCCATGACCGTATCGGCACGGGTGGTAAAGACATACATCTTGCCGTCTTGAATCAATTGGCCGCTGGCGTCTTTGATGCTGTGCGGGAAGGCGAAGCGTACACCCTCGCTTTTGCCAATCCAGTTTTCTTGCATGGCGCGCACCCGATCAGGCCAGCCCGGGAGACCGTTTTGAACCTGCTCAAGGAGTTCGCTCGCATAATCGGTAATGCGCAAGTAATAACCAGGAATTTCACGTTTTTCAACCAAGGCGCCTGAGCGCCAACCGCGGCCGTCCACAACTTGTTCGTTGGCCAGCACGGTGTTATCGATGGGGTCCCAGTTCACAACCTGTGTTTTGCGATAGGCGATGCCCTTGTCCAGCATTTTGAGAAAGAGCCATTGGTTCCATTTGTAGTAGGACGGATCGCAGGCGCACATTTCGCGGGACCAGTCGATCGCCAATCCCATGGCCTTCATTTGTTTCTTCATGTAGGCGATGTTGTCATAGGTCCATTGTGCGGGAGGGACCTTGGACTTAATCGCGGCGTTTTCTGCGGGCATACCAAACGCATCCCAACCCATGGGCATCAGCACGTTGTACCCACGCATGCGGAGCTGGCGCGCCATCATGTCGTTGATGGTGTAGTTGCGCACATGACCCATGTGGAGCTTGCCGCTGGGGTAGGGCAACATCGAACAGGCATAAAACTTGGGTTTTTGTTGTCCGGAGGCATTCAGTGCGCCTTCGATGACACGGTAAGCGTCACGAGCATCCCAGTTTGCGTGGGCCAGTTTTTCAACAACAGTGGGGAGGTAGCGTTCCTGCATTGCGACAGCCAAAAAAGGTGGGGGCGCCAATGCGCCGAATCAGTCTGACATTATAGGTGTTACTTGAGATTCGGCGCTGCGAAGTGGAAGCTGAAAAACAAACAGCCTCGCTAAGCGAGGCTGTGAGCTATATAAAAAATCCAGTCAATCTGAACAGTAGTGACTCGGACTTGGATTACTTAAGCTTTGTTTCTTTGTAGTCAACGTGCTTGCGAGCGACTGGATCAAATTTCTTGATCAGCATTTTCTCGGGCATATTGCGCTTGTTTTTAGTTGTCGTGTAGAAATGACCCGTTCCAGCGCTGGATTCGAGTTTGATTTTTTCGCGTGTACCTTTTGCCATGTCGGTCTCCTTGAGTCGGGTTAGGCGACTTCGCCGCGTGCACGCAGGTCGGCCAAGACGGCATCAATGCCATTCTTGTCGATCGTACGAATGGCGTTGGTAGAGACGCGCAGGCGTACCCAACGGTTTTCGCTCTCAACCCAGAAACGGCGTGACTGCAGGTTAGGCAGAAAACGACGCTTTGTTTTGTTGTTCGCGTGAGAAACATTGTTGCCCACCATGGGCTTTTTTCCAGTCACTTGGCATACACGTGCCATGGCTACACCTATTTATGTTTGTTCAGATTTTCACATCAAGTCTGACATTCTAATACAAAATCAAGCATTTAATCAAACTGAGGGGTGGGAATGCCTTGCGAGGGCGCCCGTGAGGCATGCCAAAACGGTGCATCCCGCCATCATCAGGGCCAAGGGGAGCGGTCCTGGTGTGGTCATCAAGCTGATGAGCAGACCCGCCAGTGCGCCACAGCTGATGGAAAGCGTGCCCATCATGGCCGAGGCAGAACCGAGCTGGTGCCCTTGGTCAGAAAGTGCCAAAGCGGCTGAGTTGGGTCCTACAAAGCCGTAACAAAACATAAATACCAGCATACATCCCATGATCGACACCAGTGTCACGAAACCCACGAGGGAAGAAAATAGGGCGAACAGCCCCGCTGACATCATGCCAGCGAGTGCCCAAGGCAGTATTTTGATGGGGGTGTGGTGTTTTAAAAGTCGGACGCTGACTTGTGAGCCAATAATCAAGCTTGCTGCATTCATCCCAAACAACAAGCCGTATGTTTGAGGGCTAACGCCAAAATGCTCGATAAAAAGACGGGGAGAGCCAACGATATAGCTAAACATCGTGGCCGAAGCCAGTCCCCCCGAGAGTGCAAACGCCATAAACCGACGGTGTCGTAGCAGCCCGCCGTAAGTACGCAGTATGTTTCCCCAGCTGAGTTTGATCTGGCGTTCGGGTGGCAGGCTCTCGACCATGACTTTGGATAGTGTCCAAAGCAACGCGATGCCACACAGGGTAATCATGACAAAAATCCCCCGCCAGCCTACCCACGAGAGAATAAAAGCCCCTAGAACAGGCGCCAAAATCGGTGCGATGCCCATGATGAGCATCAGCATTGAAAGCGCGCGGGCCGCGTCTTGCGTGCTGTAGTGGTCTCGCACCACGGCACGCGGGATCACCATGCCGGCGGCTCCGCCCATTGCTTGAAAAACACGGCAAACGGTCAGGAATTCGACGCTAGGGGCGAGTGCGCACCCCGCCGAGGCAAGGATGTAGAGCACAAGCGCGCCATACAAAGGGGGTTTGCGACCAAAACGGTCAGCCAGCGGACCGTAAATGAGTTGTGCGCTCGCCATGCCTAAAAGGTAGGCAGCCAAGGTGCGCTCGACCTCGCTGCTGTGCGCGTCAAGACCGATGGCGATTGCGGGAAACGCGGGCAAGTACATGTCGATGGACAGCGGACCGATCGCCGTCAGCGCACCCATCAAAATGAGCCATCCTGGCAGGCCCAGTGCGGCAAGTTTGGAGCGCATGATTTGGGTATGCCTTTAAGCTTTAAGTAAAGCCGAATATACGGGTACTTGCCACCACTTTACTCAGGCGGCGATGGCGGTCGAGACCTCGAGGGACTGGGCGGCTTGAGCAGCGATTTCAAAAGAGCGAAGGCGTGCTTGATGATCAAAAATCTGTCCAGTGATCATCAGTTCGTTGGCACCGGTCTTTTCGACGAGACGCTGCAAACCTTGGCGCACCGTTTCAGGATTACCGACTACTGAACAGGCAAGCTGTTCATTCACAGAAATTTTTTCGTGCGGGGTCCAAAAAGTCTCAATGTCGTCGATGGGGGGAGGGAGCTGACCGCGCGTGTTGCGACGCATGCGCGTGGCATGCTGTTGATGCGTCGTAAAGAGATACTTTGCTTCTTCGTCTGAGTCTGCGGCAATGACGTTAACGCCGACCATCGCGTGCGACTGGCTGAGTTGCGACGAAGGCTTAAAGAGCCCCTTGTAGGCCCGCATCGCATCCAGCAGATAGTCGGGTGCAAAGTGAGAAGCAAAGGCATAGGGCAGACCAAAATGGGCGGCGAGCTGGGCGCCGTAGAGGCTTGAGCCCAAAATCCAGATTGGGACGTGAAGACCTGCGCCCGGAATGGCTTTGACTGCCTGGCCTGGCTGAATGTCGTCAAAATAGTGCTGCAGCTCCTGGACATCTTGTGGAAACTGGTCTGAATTGCCCTGCAGATCACGGCGCAGTGCGCGTGCGGTCATTTGGTCGGTTCCTGGCGCGCGCCCTAGGCCCAGATCAATACGATTTGGGAACAAGGAAGCCAGGGTGCCGAATTGTTCTGCGATCACGAGGGGGGCGTGATTGGGGAGCATTACCCCGCCCGAACCGACACGAATACGGCTCGTACCTCCTGCGACGTAGGCAATAATCACAGCAGTCGCAGAACTGGCATTTCCAGTCATATTGTGATGCTCGGCGAGCCAAAAACGCGTGTAGCCCCATTTTTCGGCGTGCTGGGCCAAATCCCGGGAATTGTGCAGGGCGTCGGCCGCTGTGAAACCCTGGGGAATCGGGGACAGATCGAGAATCGAATAGGGAATGCTCATAGGTGTCTCGTAATGTCTAGGCGGGTTATGCTTATAGCAATAAGCTTGGATGA
>JBILJA010000158.1:0-5283 GCA_044368775.1 Burkholderiaceae bacterium | reverse complement strand
CTGTTGCAAGGTGATTTGTGGCTTGCAGTCCAATTTACTCTGTCTAAGGAGCGCACAATGCGTGAAGTATTTATAACCGGTGCAGCTAGAACTGCTGTGGGTGACTTTGGCGGTGGTCTCAAGGATGTAGCACCAATTGATTTGGGTACAACAGTGGTCAAAGCCGTTCTTCAGCGCTCCGGTGTGGATGGTAAAGACGTCGGCCATCTGGCGTTTGGCCACGTTGTCAATACAGAAGCACGTGACATGTATTTGTCGCGCGTGGTGGCACTCAATGCCGGACTTCCACAGACATGCGCAGCCTTTAACGTCAATCGCTTGTGCGGTTCTGGTCTTCAGGCGATCGTCTCTAGCGCGCAGTCGATCTTGCTTGGCGATACCGAGATGGCGATTGGCGGGGGTGCTGAGTCGATGAGCCGTGGCGGCTATTTGTCGCAGACACAGCGCTTTGGCGCGCGCATGGGCGACACAACGATTGTCGACATGATGGTGGGGGCGTTGACCGATCCGTTTGAGCGTACCCATATGGGTATCACGGCGGAAAATGTCGCCAAGCAATTTGGTATTTCTCGTGCTGATCAAGATGCCTTGGCGATTGAGTCCCATCGTCGTGCGGTACAGGCGCAAGATGAAGGTCGTTTTAACGATCAGATCGTCCCGGTCGTGATCAAAACACGCAAAGGCGAGGTTGAATTCAAGCTTGACGAGCATCCGCGTCGAGATATTTCGCTCGAAGCCCTCTCAGCGTTACGCGCGGTGTTTGTCAAAGAAAATGGTACGGTCACGGCAGGCAATGCCTCGGGCATCAATGATGGTGCGGCCGCTGTGTTGATGATGAGCGGCGAAGCCGTGAAATCAAGTGGTGCGAAGCCGCTTGCCCGTTTGGTGGCCTACGCACATGCTGGCGTTGATCCAAAGATTATGGGGATCGGTCCCGTGCCTGCCACGCAGGCCGTGATGAAACGTGCCGGCTTGACGGTCGATCAAATGGATGTGATCGAAGCCAATGAAGCTTTTGCCGCACAAGCTTGCGCTGTCGCCAAGGAGCTCAAGCTTGATGCCAAACGTTTGAATCCTAATGGCAGCGGCATTTCGCTGGGTCATCCGATCGGTGCGACAGGTGCCATCGTGACCACTAAAGCCATTTATGAATTGCATCGCACCGGGGGTCGTTACGCCTTGGTGACAATGTGTATTGGTGGTGGTCAAGGGATCGCGGCGATTTTTGAGCGCGTCTAAGGATGTGATTTTAAATTAAGGTTTTTAAATTGCTGGTTTTAAAAGGGGCAGCCTCAGGGCTGCCCCTTTTACATCTGCCCTAGCTCGGAGATTGAGATCACTTGATGGCCGGCCACAATGAGGTGATCAAGCAGCACAATATCCACAACCGCGAGCGACTGTATGAGTTGGTGCGTCAAGCGAATGTCGGCAGCGCTTGGTTTGGCAACGCCAGAGGGATGATTGTGCGCGAGGATCACAGCGGCGGCATGATGCGCAAGCGCAGCTTTGACGAGCTCGCGAGGATAAATTGTTGTTTCAGTCAGTGTGCCTTGTGAAATTTCTTTGGCATGAATCAGGCGATGTTGATTGTCTAAAAATAAGGCGAAGCAACGTTCTATGGACGCATGCCCGAGGAGCGTTGCGCAATAGGCTTTGACTTGAAGCGGGTGTTTGAGCGAGCAATCACGCTTTAATTCTTCTTCGATGGCGCGCTTTGCCAGAGTTTGAATGGCATTCAGTTGGCAGATCCGCGCATTGCCCAATCCCACAACGGCTCTAAGGTTTTCGCTGTCGGCACTGAGGAGCGCGCGTAAGCCGCCAAAGCGGACAAGCAGCTGTTGCGCGAGCTCTAGGGCGTTGATGCCACGCGTGCCAGTCCCAAAAATCAGAGCTAAAAGCTCTGCGTTGGTCAGGCTGTTTGCGCCATGTTGAAGCAATCTTTCGCGGGGTCGTTGGTCGGGTGGAAGTTGTTCGCGCAAGGTCATCGGGAAGGCTCTAAAATAGGTGTTTAGCAAAGCACTCTACGGTGACAGATTTTGACTGATCAGGCCCCCAATACTCCTCCCGTTGTCCGTGCGGACTCCTACCTTACGCTCCACTATCGCATTGTGATCGAGGACGGACCTGCTGCGGGCTCGACGTTTATTGACACGTTCGATGGTCGCCCTGCGACGCTTCAACTCGGCAGTGGCCAATGGTCACCTGGCATGGAGACACCCTTACTCGGTCATCCCGAAGGTGATTGTTTCAGCTACACGCTCGCGCCTGTTGCGGCCTATGGCGAACGTAATCCTGATTTGATTCAGCGAGTCTCGCGCGCCATGCTCGATCAGCATGCCGGCGAAGATGCCGACTTTAATCCGGGCGATATGGTGGAGTTCACTGCCCCCAACGGTGGACGCTACTCTGGTGTCCTTAAAGAGATCGCCGACGACTCGGCTTTGTTTGACTTTAACCACCCCATGGCGGGTCTGACGCTGCGGGTCGATATCGATTTACTGGGAGTGCTGTGATGTCAAACTCGGGCGCTGAAATCTTGCTGGCACAACCGCGAGGCTTCTGTGCGGGCGTGGATCGTGCCATCGATATCGTCGAGCGTGCGCTTGAGTTACATGGCGCACCTATTTATGTGCGTCACGAAATTGTGCACAACCGTTTTGTAGTCGAGGACCTGAAACGTAAAGGTGCGGTGTTCATCGAGGAGCTCGATGAGGCGCCTGAGGGTGGCATTGTTGTTTTCTCCGCGCATGGTGTCTCCAAAGCTGTTCGCGTCGAAGCAGAGCAGCGTGGCTTACAAGTGTTTGACGCGACCTGTCCCTTGGTCACCAAGGTGCATGTCGAGGTCGAACGCATGCGTGCGGCCGGTTGTGAAATCGTGATGATTGGTCATAAGGGGCATCCAGAGGTCGAGGGCACTTTGGGTCAGTCAAATCAAGGGATGTATTTGGTGGAGACGACCCAAGACGTCTTGGCGCTTCAGGTGGCGCATCCTGACAAGCTGGCGTTTGTGACGCAAACCACGCTTTCGGTCGATGATGCTGCTGAGGTCGCACAGGCACTGCGAACGCGGTTTCCACATATTCAGGAACCTAAAAAGAGCGATATTTGCTATGCGACTCAAAACCGTCAAGATGCGGTCAAAGTCCTCGCTCCTGCGTCGGATTTGGTGTTGGTGGTGGGTAGTGCCAACAGCTCAAACTCCAATCGTCTGCGCGAAGTCGCTGAGCGCATGGGGATCACTTCTTATCTCATTGATGGTCCTGAGTCGATCGATCCTGCCTGGCTTGAGGGGCGGCAACGCATCGGTATCACCGCCGGTGCCTCTGCGCCCGAGTTACTGGTTCAACAGGTCATTCACCGCTTAAAAGAACTTGGGGCTATTTCTGTGCGGACAATGGATGGACTGCACGAAAATGTTGCTTTTCCCTTACCCAAGGAATTGTCGCGAAAGACTAATTAAGCATCGAGTGTGCGGATGGGTCGTTCGATTAAGTTTCTGACAAAATCGATGGTTGTGCGCAAGGTGTAGTACTCACTTACCACCTTGGACGGCACGCGGAGCTTTTGCGCACGTTTATCAAGCTCGTCTAGTCTTTTCAAATACGCATCATGTTGTGTGGGATCGTAGTCTGTTTCAAGTTCTTGCTCAAAAAGTTTAAGTGCGCCATACACTTCGTTGAGGCGTGTACGTACTCGACGTAGTCGATAGGCAGGCATGGACTTTAGAATAGGATATGCGAACGCAGCCATAGGCAACAACAAAATCACCATGCGGTTGAGAAACTCGGCTAGCCAAAAAGGCATATATTCCAAGAGGCGAGGTGCGCCATTTTCATAAAAGCTTTTGGCGATATCACTTTCCTCGATGATCGAATCTTTGTATTCGGGAAATTCCGCGTAGCGTGAAAAAAATGACCGTCCGCCGTTTATTTTTTCAGCAGCTTGTAAAAACAATAGCTGAATCGCGGGGTGCATATTAGGATCAATCACGAGATTGGTGGTAGTGGCAATGGTCTGAATCGTTTGAGGCGGCTCATTAAGTGCTAAGTCTAAGGAGCCCTCTGGAATACTTAAGACATGGTAGTAGTGCAATAAGCGTGCAAAGGCTTCTGCTTTGGCAAATCCGGCAACACGTGCTTTTGGATCGTTAATCATGGCTTGGACATTTTCTGAGTCTAAACCATCGACCATGACCACAGTATCGATCGTGCCATTTTTAAAAGCTTCTACGGCATCGTGATTAGAAAGGGTTTTGAAATTTTTAGGTAAATCTCGGTGTGTCAACTGCAGGAGGCGCAGTGCATGAAAGTAGGTGCCGCTCCCTGGTTCTCCAATCGAGATGGGATGTTCAAGTAATTCAAACTTGGGTGTTGAGCCGGAAGGATACATGTCCTTTCTATAAAAAATCCAAAATGGTTCGTATTCAATGCTCCCAAGTGATTGAAGGCCTTGTGCTTGTTCGCGACTGGTTAGCACACCGCCTTGAATAAATGCTGCTTGCATACGATTATGTCGATCTTTGAGGCGCTGAATATTATCTTCGGCGCCTTTTGTCTTTTCGAGCTCAAGTGTGACGCCGTTTTTCTTAAAGTAGTCAACATAGAGTTTGGCAAGATCCTCATAGGAGTCGCCGACTGCGCCCGTGCCTATCAGGACGTGCTTTGGCGGTGCGGGTTTAGCCAACCAAATGGCAACGACGATCAGTGAAAGTAATAGAAGGATGAGTAACCAAGCTTCGCGGATAAACTGAAACACATTTCGTATCTCTTCGCGCACTATTTCGTAAATGGCGATTACATGATCGCGCACCTCATGTTTAAAACTATCCATGCCAGTCTGCTACCTTGGTGTTGAGTTGTCCGCTCTAGTGTGTTCGACCCAGATCAGTTTATCTGTCGCAAACCCCATTTTCTTAGCATCGGCAACAAGTTGGTCTCTGATCGCGGGTGCAAGTACTTTAGTCCTGGCCAGAATCCACAGATACTCCCGATCAGGTCCTGAGACGAGTGCCCACTGATAGCCAGTCTGATCTAGCGCGAGCACATGGTAGCCACCATAAAATGGTCCAAAAAAGGAGACCTTGAGAGAGCCTTGATTTTGGTTGCCCGTGAACAGAGCGCGTCCTGTGGCTGATTTCCACTCATTCTTTTTGGTGTTAAAGCCGCGGTTAATGACCTCGAGGCTGCCGTCGGATTTTAGTGAGTAAGTTGCGCTGACGTCGGTCAGTCCGCGTTCAAAGGAGTGATCTAGGCGGGCGATCTCGTACCATTTTCCCAAATAGCG
>JBILJA010000184.1:0-4284 GCA_044368775.1 Burkholderiaceae bacterium | reverse complement strand
CAAAAATCCTGTACCGACGATCTTTAACTTATTTACTGATCCTCGAGAGGAAAAGCCGGCGCTCGATACTTGGGTGGTCGGACCAATGTTAAAAATAGTCGGAGAGTTTGAGCAGAGTGTTAAGCAAAACCCTCTCATTCCGATGGGAACGCCCGACCCATATATTCCGGCCAAGAGTTAGCAAGATCGATTTCGGTTTGTTGGGAGAGATATTGTGCAAGTCTTATTACAAAGAGTGTCATCAGCCAGCGTGACTGTAGAGGAGGCCATCGTTGGAAAGATTGGTCAGGGACTCTTGGTTCTCATTTGTGCAGAGCACGGAGATACCGATACGATCTCAGAAAAACTATTAGAAAAAATACTCAAACTCCGTATTTTTTCTGATGAGGCTGGCAAGATGAATCACTCGGTTCAAGATATCAACGGCTCTTTGCTCATTGTGTCTCAGTTCACCTTAGCAGCTGACACATCTAAAGGCACGCGTCCGAGTTTTGGTCGTTCAGCGGCGCCTGAACAAGCGAGGCGTCTCTACGATCGATTTGTTGAACTCGCACGGCAGAGCGGTGTACCTGTGCAGACCGGCATCTTTGCTGCAGACATGAAGGTTGCCTTGGTCAACGATGGTCCTGTGACGATCCCTTTATCGGTGTCTCCGACTGTTAACATTTGATACCTATTTGGGATTGACATGACATGCAGAATCATAAAAAAATACGCGCTGGTGTACTCGAAATTGCCTATGCCGAATCAGGACCTGCGGAGGGACCACCCGTTTTCTTGATGCATGGATTTCCCTACGATATTCATGCCTACAGCGAAGTGGCTCCTATACTCTCCAAAGCAGGCTGTCGGGTCATCGTGCCATATTTACGCGGTTACGGTCCGACCAGATTTTTAAATCAAGAAACACCGCGTTCTGGCGAACAAGCCGCATTAGGTGCAGATCTTCTTGCACTGATGGATGCCTTGGCGATTCCTCAGGCTGTATTGGCGGGGTATGACTGGGGTGGACGCGCTGCCTGTGTGGTGGCAGCGCTGTGGCCAGAGCGCTGTAAAGGCCTTGTGTCCTTTAATAGCTACAACATTCAAAATATCGCGCAAGCGATGGTGCCAGACTTGCCTGAAAACGAGCATCGACTTTGGTATCAATACTATTTTCATAGCGAGCGAGGTCGTGCCGGTCTTGAAAAGGACCGTCGCGCTGTCACGCATTTACTTTGGAAACTCTGGTCTCCGACGTGGCGTTTCAATGAAGACACTTTTTCAAAGAGTGCTCCGTCTTTTGATAACCCAGACTTTGTCGATGTTGTGATTCAGTCTTATCGACATCGTTTTGGACTGGTCGAGGGAGATCCTGCTTACGCTCAGATTGAGGCTCGACTGGGGCAGCAGCCTGCGATTACAGTTCCTACCATCACTTTCGATGGAGAAGACGATGGTGTACGTCCGCCCTCTAGGGTTGGACCCCATGCGCAGCGCTTCACGGGGCTACGCTCTCATCGCGTCATCCCAGGGGTCGGGCACAACATGCCGCAGGAAGTCCCCGAGATATTTGCTGATGCCGTGCTTGAATTAATGAATGTAACGAACTTGTCGGAGAAATGATCGTGTCAAGGCATGAAATACAACTTCGTGACAGTCTGCCAAGTGACTGTGAAACGATTCAGAAAATCTATTCACACCATGTTTTGCATGGCACGGCCTCTTTTGAAGTCATCCCGCCGACTGTCGAGGAAATCATTGCGCGTCGGCAAGCAGTGATAGAGAAAGCCTTGCCCTACATTGTTGCCCAGCGTGAAGGTGTCGTTGTGGGCTATGCCTACGCTACGATGTATCGCGCAAGGCCTGCTTACCGCTTTACTGTTGAAAACTCCGTTTATGTTCAGGAAGGATTGGCTGGCGAGGGAATCGGAAGCAAACTGTTAATGGAGTTGATCAGACGTTGCGAGCAAGCCGGATTTCGTCAAATGATTGCCGTGATTGGTGACAGCAGTCCCGCTTCGGTCGCGCTGCATAAACGCCATGGTTTTGAGCAGGTGGGCTTGTTTCGATCGGTAGGTTACAAGTCGGGTGCCTGGCGCGATACTGCCATGCTCCAGCTTGCGCTCGGGGCGGGTGATCAATTTCCACCCGCGACCACCCACGCCTATGCTCCGATCGATTCACACAATACATAAGGTTTGTAGTACAGTTATTTACCGGATACTTTTATTATTAAGAGCCTTTCAATGAGCGTATACAAGACCGTTGATCTTTTTGGTGTTCCGGATGAATTAAATACGTCTGCCGCTGCGTCTATTAAAAAGACTTCCAAAAAAACAGCACGTAAAAAAGACGTCAACACGACCAAGCTTGACAAGCTCCCTAGAGCTTCTTCGCCAGGCTCTTCAACTACTTCACAGAATCTGCCTGGTCAAGGTTCTTTGCCCGGCCTGTCCAGACGAGGTCGCCCCAGGCTTGCCAAGCCAATTTCTGCCGTCGAACGTACGGCAGAACATCGTCGCAAACGCATCGCCAATGGCGCAAAGCGCGTGGAGATTATTCTGGATGCTGGTGTGTCGCAAGCCTTGGATCGGCTCGCAGCACATCATCAAGAGGCGCGAAGTGACGTCATTGCAACACTGATTCGCAAGGCTGCGTCACGACTCAAAGCTTAGCGAACTCCTGGGCGATTAGCTGGGCCACCGCGATTGACACCTTCTTCATGTCGATCTACACCCCTACCTGGAGCCACTCCCGCGCCTGGTGCACCTACACCCCTGCCGGGAACGACCTCCGCGCCTCGTGCACCTGCACCCGCCCCGGGCAATACCCCAACGCCTGGTGCACCTACACCCGGACCAGGCAGAACCCCCACACCTGGTGCACCTACACCAAGGGGTTCAGCGACACAGCCGATAGGTAGCCCGGGAGCGGTACACACAATGCGAGCGTTTGCATGGCTGGTAAAAAGCGAGAGGGCGGCGACAGGCGCCATCAGGCCGAGCATCAAGGAGCGTTTCATCATTTATGGCCTTTAGGCGTGTATGTTAGACCCACCCACTATAGCAACATGCTGACATCCGCATATCTTTTTTGCTAGTCTTTGAGAGGGTTCAGCGCTTTGAGCGCTCGTACCTCTGGGCATAATGCCAGCCAATATCAGCAAGTGGTCGCGCTTTACTACCGGTTTCCTTCGCATCAGGCGCTGAGGCCGTACCATCTGCCGCGCGCCTCGCAATCCCTTGCAAGATAGCGGCCATGCGGAACAGGTTGTAGGCGATATAAAAATCCCAGTGCTCTTCTCCGGCAAAACCTGTTGCCTCGGTATAGCGCTTGACATACGCGGTCTCGTCTGGAATCCCTAACGCAGCTAAGTCCAAGCCAGCGATGCCACGCCAAAGCGAGGCAGGAATATGCCAACTCATGCAATGATAGGCAAAATCAGCCATGGGATGCCCGAGGGTTGCGAGCTCCCAGTCTAGTAAACCAATCGCACGTGGCTCGGTTGGATGGAACACCAAATTATCCAAGCGATAGTCGCCATGCACGATCGATGTTTGATCGCCTGCCGGTATGTTTTGGGGCAACCACTCAATCAGTGCATGCAAGGACTCAATGTTTTCAGTATTAGCCTCCAGATATTGGCGGCTCCAACGCGCAATCTGACGTTGAAAATAATTACCGGGTTTTCCAAAGGTCTCAAGACCCACCGCGCCTGGATCAACTTGATGGAGCGCCGCAATCACGCGGTTCATTTCTTCGTAAATCGCGCCTCGTTGCGCAGGTGTCATGCCTGGCAGCGACTGATCCACAATCACACGACCTTTGAGGAACTCCATGATGTAAAAAGGCGTACCGACAATCTCTAGGTCATCACTAAACGCATGCAGCTTCGGCACAGGCACATCGCTGTCTTGCAGCGCCTTCATGACGCGATATTCACGGTCGACCGCATGCGCAGAGGCCATCAAGACGCCGGGCGGTTTTTTACGGAGGACCAGTTGTTGCGAACCTTTTGTCAGTAAAAAAGTTGGATTTGATTGACCACCCGTCAAGGGCTGGCAGGAAAGCGCGCCGCGCTCAACAATCCCTTGCCCCCGAAGCCAGTCTGTCAACACATCAAGCTTAAACTGTCCGTAGGTGTTGGAGTCGCCAGATGGGTGAGCGGTCGTATCACTCATAGCGAGCTCACCAGATGCCCCCAATCGACGGGTAAGGTCGTTCCCGTCATGGCTTGGCTTGCTTCTGACGCGAGCAACAGTAAGGGGCCATCCAAATCTTCCATCTGACAAAAGCGCCGAA
>JBILJA010000058.1:0-14227 GCA_044368775.1 Burkholderiaceae bacterium | reverse complement strand
TTTGGTGTTAAAGCCGCGGTTAATGACCTCGAGGCTGCCGTCGGATTTTAGTGAGTAAGTTGCGCTGACGTCGGTCAGTCCGCGTTCAAAGGAGTGATCTAGGCGGGCGATCTCGTACCATTTTCCTAAATAGCGGCTGACCTCGAAAGGCGTGACTGAGGTCAGCCCTGTTGGCGGGGCAGTTGAGCAACCCGTGAGCGTCGTGGCAAGTATCAGTGTGCCTAGAGTGATCAATAATCCTCTTGTGAACGGTTGACTCAAACGTTGAATCTCGGTGAGTAAAGTTTTCATTGCATTAGGTTAGCCCACTCTCCGCTTGTTGAATAGTATTTATATCCGTTTCGTGTACGCTCAAGAAAGACCGGTGATTTCACCGGCCTCGTTGATATCAATGCCATTGGCCGCAGGCACGACAGGTAGGCCAGGCATCGTCATGATGTCGCCGCACACGACCACGACAAAGCCTGCGCCAGCCGCGAGACGCACTTCGCGAATCGCAAGGGTATGTCCGCTTGGTGCACCACGTAGTTTGGCATCCGACGAAAATGAGTATTGCGTTTTAGCGATACAAACAGGTAAATGACCATAGCCATCGGCTTCGAGTCGCGCAAATTGTCCTCTGACCTTAGCGTCGCAAGAGATGCCATCGGCGCCATAGGTTTTGATGGCGATGGTGCTCACTTTTTCTAAAAGTGAGGCATCGTCTTCGTATAGAAATTTGAAATGATTGGGTTGCTCGCACAGTTTGACTACGGCGTGCGCAAGCTCGGCTGCACCCGGGCCACCCTTGGCCCAGTGCTGGGCCAAGACAACTTCGACACCGAATCTGGCTGCTGTTGATTTCAACAGTTCTATTTCAGCTGGAGTATCTTCGGTTCGATGGTTGATCGCGACCACGCAAGGCAGACCAAAATTGTGCTGAATATTATGAATGTGACGCTCGAGATTCACTAGACCCTTTTGTAACGCATCGAGGTTTTCAGTGCCAACGTCTTTGACCTCCACGCCCCCATGATATTTCAAGGCACGCACCGTTGCGACGAGCACGACGGCCGAGGGTGCTAGGCCTGCTTTACGGCACTTGATGTCCAGAAATTTTTCAGCGCCGAGATCTGCACCAAAACCTGCTTCGGTGACGACATAATCTGCGAGTTTGAGTGCTGTGGATGTTGCGAGTACGGAGTTACAGCCGTGGGCGATGTTTGCAAACGGACCGCCGTGTACGAGCGCGAGGTTGTTTTCTAGCGTCTGGACCACGTTAGGCGCCAAGGCTTCTTTGAGCAAAGCGGCCATGGCGCCCTGTGCTTGCAAGTCACGTGCGCGGATGGGTTGGCCAGAGAGGGAATGTCCGACGACGATATCACCGAGGCGCTCTTTGAGATCTTTGAGGCTATTGACCAGACAAAATATTGCCATCACTTCGGAGGCCACGACAATGTCGAAGTGGTCTTCGCGCGGAAAGCCATTGGCGGTACCGCCAAGACCCACAACGATTTGACGCAGCGCGCGGTCATTGAGGTCGACGACGCGTCGCCAAGTGATGCGTCGCACGTCGAACTGTAGTTTATTGCCGTGGTGAATATGATTGTCTATCAGTGCGGCTAATAGATTGTTCGCCAAGGCAATAGCGTTGAAATCGCCTGTAAAGTGCAAATTGATGTCTTCCATCGGAACGACTTGCGCCATCCCGCCACCGGCTGCGCCACCTTTCATGCCGAATACGGGACCTAGAGAGGGTTCGCGCAAACAGATCATGGCGCGCTTGCCGATATGATTCAGCGCATCGCCTAGTCCGACAGTTGTAGTTGTTTTCCCCTCACCGGCAGGTGTCGGTGAAATCGCCGTGACGAGGATGAGTTTTCCGTTGGGTCGGCCCTCAAGCGAACGGATATAGTCGAGCGAGAGCTTTGCTTTAAAGCGTCCATAGGGCTCGAGAGCGTCTTCAGGAATACCTGCCTTGGCGGGAGCGAGTTTTAGGATGGGCGTTTTATCCGCCGCTTGGGCGATGGCAAGATCTGAAAGCATGGGGTCTCTTGGTATCTTATTTAAAACCTATATCCTAGACCAATTAAGCTTGTGACGGTGTTCGCAGAGAGGTTTTGCTTGGTTCTGGTTGATTGGTAGCATAACGATGGTATGGAAGCGACGCTGATGCCACTGCTGTAATATTTACGGGAATGAGTCGTTTTTTAGCTTAGTTTTTAGTATTTAGTCTGGAGATACATGCATGTTCAATACTGTTGGTGTGATCGGCTTGGGCAACATGGGTCGAGGGATGGCCTTGACTCTGCTTCGCAAAGGCTTCAATGTAGTGGGCATCGATGTTTCCCCTGCCATTCGTGAAGCCCTCGCTCAAGAGGGTATTGCAGTCAGAGAAAGTATTGGCGAAGTTGTCGCAGAGTGCGATATCGTGATTTTGTCACTCCCGACCGCCGCGATTGTCGAAGAAGTGGTGGCAGGTCCCAAGGGGATTATTGCGAATGCCAAGCCAGGATTGTTAGTCGTTGACACCTCGACCTCGCACCCTGACACCACGCGTCGTTTGGCTAAAAAATTAAATGCTGTGGGCATGCAGATGTTGGATGCACCTGTCAGTGGCGGCCCAAAAGGGGCGATCACGGGCACGATGGCGATGGTCATCGGTGGCTCTGCGGCGGATTTGGCGCGTGCTGAGCCCGTTCTGGCAGCCATGACGGCAAAACGGGTCCATGTCGGTGATAGTGGTGCAGGTCATGTCGCAAAAATTGCGAATAATCTTTTCGCTGCGGCGCATTTGTTGATCGCCGGAGAGGTGACTCGGATGGCTGAGCAAGCGGGTGTGTCGACTGAACAGTTGCTTCAAGGAATCAACGCGGGCTCAGGCCGAAGCTTTATTACAGAGCATAGTTATCCGACTTGGATCATGAACGGAAAGTTCGACTCAGGTTTCACGATGAAGTTGATGCGTAAAGACGTGCGACTCTCGGAGGAGCTGATCTCTGCGTTGTCTCTAGATCTACCTCTTGCAGCCAAGGTCGCAGAGTTGTGGGGTGTGAGTGCGCAATGCATTGGTGATGACGAGGATTTCAACAGGATTGTGGAATTGAGTGCAAGGAGGGCGCAAGCATGAGCGCCAATCAAACAGAACAATTAATGAAAGCGTATAAGTTTTTTTTCCCTGAAGGTCACATTGGCTCTTACGTGGCCGGTGAGATGATCATCGGCGAGGGTGCGGAAATCAGTCTCACCAATCCAGCGACGGGCGATGTTTTTCTAACATATAAAGATGCGACGGAACGTGTCGCGCAACAGGCCTCTACGGCGGCAAGTGCTGCGCAGCGTGTGTGGGGCGCGCTTAGTCACGCTGAGCGCGGTCGGTTGATGCAAGAGGTCGGGCGTTTAGTGAGAGCGAATATCGAACCACTTGCCCAGCTTGAGTCGCTCTCGGCGGGCAAGCCGATAAGGGACTGTCGGGGCGAGGCGTTGCGCGTCGCAGAAATGTTCGAGTACTACGGTGGTTGGACCGACAAGCTCTATGGCAATGTCATCCCAGTGCCAAGTGGGCATTTGAATTACACCCGAAGAGAGCCATTCGGTGTGGTCCTGCAGATTACGCCTTGGAATGCACCGATGTTCACCTGCGGCTGGCAAATTGCGCCTGCGATTTGTATGGGTAATGCGGTCTTGCTCAAACCCTCAGAGCTCACACCCTTAAGTTCGCTGGCTATCGCAAAATTAGCTGAGCAGGCAGGTATTCCAAAAGGCGTGATCAATATTTTAGTGGGCTATGGGCATACGATTGGTCAAGCTGCCTTGAGTCAACGGGCTGTCAAGAAAGTCGTGTTTGTCGGCTCGCCTGCAACAGGCGGAAAAATTGCTGCCGCTGCGGCTGTTCGCGGCATTCCCTGTGTGTTGGAGCTCGGAGGCAAGTCGGCCAACATCGTATTTGAAGATGCGGATTTGGAGCGAGCCTGTATCGGCGCGCAAGCCGCGATCTTTGGTAGCGCGGGACAAAGCTGCGTGGCGGGCTCAAGGCTCTTGGTCCAACGCAGTATTTACGAGAAGTTCGTGAACATGGTCTCCGAGGGCGCAAGCAAGCTGCGTGTCGGCGATCCCAGTTCGGCTGAGACCGAAGTGGGACCGATTCAGAACGCAACACAGTATCGCCACATCATGAACATGATTGATACGGGTGTGCGAGAGGGCGCAGAAATCGTTGGAAGCCCTTCGAAGGTAGAGCCTCCACAGTCAGGTTTTTATGTTCGGCCGACCGTTTTAAAAAATGTCACCAACGAGATGGCTGTCGCGAGAACTGAAATTTTTGGACCGGTCGTGGTGGCGATTCCTTTTGACACGGAGGAAGATGCAATCAGGATCGCCAACGATAGTGATTTTGGCTTGGCTGGCGCGGTCTGGACGCGGGATCTCGGTCGCGCGTTTCGTGTGGCGAGCCAAGTTCGGGCAGGCACCTTTTGGATCAATATGTACAAGGTGATCAATGTCGCCTCGCCTTTCGGGGGCTATGACGCCAGCGGACATGGCCGCTCAAGCGGTGTCGAAGCTCTTGAGGAATACACCCAGGTCAAAAGTGTGTGGGTAGAAACGGCTGCTCAACCAAGTCAGCCGTTCGGTTATGCGCCGACGATTGACTGAGGCAGAGGTGGGGGGAGAAAAAAAAGGACGTAAGACCGTGAGGCTCTACGTCCTTTTGCGACTGGTGCCGATGAACGGAATCGAACTGTCGACCTTCTCATTACGAATGAGCTGCTCTACCAACTGAGCTACATCGGCATAGAAAAAAATTATAGCAGAGCACTTTTGAGCCTGAAGACCCTATAGATTTTGAGGCGAACCTTGTTTATAGGGGTAATTACTCGGATAATAGTAGGGATATGACCACCTACGCCGACGTTTCCCTTTTCCCCCGCAATGCAAAACCCCTGAGCAGCTATCGCAAGTTCTGGGCTTCTCGCTTTGGCGTGGCGCCTTTCCTGCCGATGAGTCGCGAGGAGATGACGCAGCTTGGCTGGGACAGCTGTGACATCATTATCGTCACGGGAGATGCCTATGTGGATCATCCAAGCTTTGGCATGGCCGTGATTGGCCGGATGCTGGAAAACCAAGGATTTCGGGTGGGTATCATTGCCCAGCCTGACTGGCAAAGCGCCGAGCCTTTCAAAGCCCTGGGCAAGCCCAATCTGTTTTTTGGCGTGACCGCAGGCAACATGGACTCGATGATCAACCGGTATACGGCGGATCGCAAAATGCGCAGCGATGACGCCTATACCGCTGGTGATATCGGCGGCAAGCGCCCCGATCGTGCTGCGATTGTCTACACCCAACGCTGCAAAGAAGCCTACAAAGATGTGCCAATTATTTTGGGTGGCATCGAAGGCTCGCTGCGAAGGATCGCGCACTACGACTATTGGTCTGACAAAGTTCGGCGTTCGGTCGTGGTTGATAGCAAATGTGATTTGCTTCTGTATGGCAACGCTGAGCGTGCAGTGGTGGAAATTGCCCACCGTTTGGCGGCCAAAGAACCTGTTCAACATATTACCGATGTGCGCGGAACGGCTTTTGTGCGCCGCGAGACGCCCGAGGGTTGGTTTGAGATTGACTCGACGAGCGTCGATGCACCGGGCAGGGTAGAGGCTCACGTCAATCCTTACTTGATGATTAGTGAGCAAGCACTCGAGCAAGGCGAAAGTTGTGCGCGTAATGATGAGGCGCGTGCTGTTGCGGATGAGGTCAACTCTAAAACTGCAGCCAAAACTGCAGCCAAAGGCGGCAAGACTGCACCAGGCACTGTGGGCGGCAAAACAGAGTCACCGCTACTCTTTCAACCCAATCCTGCCTTGCAAGTCAAAGGCAAGCTCAAAGTTCCCCCTCGCGATCGCAGTGTGATTCGCTTGCCTTCGTATGAGCAAGTCAAATCAGATCCCGTGTTGTATGCACACGCAAACCGAGTGCTGCATCTGGAAACCAATCCAGGCAACGCACGCGCGATCGTTCAGGCGCATGGAGACGGCAGAACCGCCCGCGATGTTTGGATTACGCCGCCTCCCATTCCGTTAACGACCGCAGAAATGGATCTGGTGTTTGATCTACCCTATGCGCGAAGCCCACATCCTGTCTATGCGGATGAAAATGGTGGGCATGATGGCGTGACCAAGATCCCCGCGTGGGAGATGATCCGCTTTAGCGTCAACATCATGCGCGGTTGTTTTGGTGGTTGTACTTTTTGCTCCATCACGGAGCACGAAGGTCGCATTATCCAAAGCCGCAGTGAAGACTCCGTCATTCGTGAAATCGAGGATATCCGCGACAAGGTGCCTGGTTTTACAGGTGTGATTTCAGACTTAGGTGGTCCGACCGCCAATATGTATCGCATCGGTTGCAAGAGCCCCGAGATCGAGTCCGCTTGTCGCAAGCCGAGTTGCGTCTACCCGGATGTGTGCCAAAACCTCAATACAGATCACAGCTCGTTGATTCATATGTATCGACGGGCACGCGCCGTGAAAGGCGTAAAGAAAATCCTGATTGGTTCGGGTCTGCGGTATGACTTGGCAGTGAAGTCACCTGAGTACATCAAAGAGCTCGTGACCCACCACGTGGGTGGCTATCTCAAGATTGCACCAGAGCACACCGAGATGGGGCCTTTATCCAAGATGATGAAGCCCGGTATTGGGAGCTACGATCGGTTTAAGCAGCTGTTCGATAAATTCAGTCTTGAGGCCGGTAAAAAGCAGTTTTTAGTCCCGTACTTTATTGCTGCTCACCCGGGCACTGCTGACGAGGACATGATGCATCTGGCGTTATGGCTCAAGAGTCATGGATTTCGTGCGGATCAGGTTCAAACGTTTTACCCGAGTCCGATGGCCACCGCGACCGCGATGTACCATTCGGGTCGTAACCCCCTGAGTCGCGTGACGCGAGAGAGTGAGACGGTCGATATCGTGCGCGGTGATCGCCGTCGTCGTTTGCACAAGGCATTTTTACGTTATCACGATGCCAATAATTGGCCCTTGCTGCGCGAGGCACTCAAGGCGATGGGACGAGCCGATCTAATCGGTAATGGAAAAAAACATTTGATTCCATTTCATCAGCCACAGACTGATGGCAGCTACACCAGTGTGCGTCGTAAAAACAGTACCGAAGCTTCTGCTGCAAGGGGAGTGAAAACTGCTCAACCCGTGCGTTCAGGTCAATCTGTCAGACCTGTCGCGTCGTATGGAAAGCCGATCGTTCAGGCGCCAGCGAAGGGGAGTGCAAAGGCTGCTGTAAAGACGACTGTAGCGACTGTAAAAACAACGACCCCATCCAAGTCGGGTGTCTCCAGTCGGTCTGCCAAACCAGTCAGAGCCGGTCGTATGCTGACCCAGCACACAGGCCTTCCTCCAAGGAAGTGAGTCACTCGCGCAACTCGTTTTCTTATGCTACACTTTTGCTCTGTTCCCTGATAGCTCAGTCGGTAGAGCGACGGACTGTTAATCCGCAGGTCGCTGGTTCGAGTCCAGCTCGGGGAGCCACAGATTGCCCAACTCATAAAGTTGGGCTTTTTGTTTTGTGTTCCTATAGTAACGATGCGCGTGACATCGAACCTGCATGCTCATAAAATGAGAGCAAGCGTGGATGTTTAATAGCTGTTTTTAAAGCGAGTTTTAAGGATATCCCTTGCACATGTTGCGTTCTTTTCAAGGGTAGACTGTTTGAAAAAAATCATCATCATTGCAGGACCTAACGGTGCTGGCAAAACAACGTTTGCCCGTGACTTTTTACCTTCAGAAGCCCATACGCTTAGGTTTATTAATGCCGATTTAATTGCTGCCGGCTTAGCACCGTTCAATCCCGAGTCTGTTGCCTTTAAGGCTGGGCGTTTGATGTTGCAAGAAATCGATGAGTGCGTCGCGGCCGGTCATGATTTTGCATTTGAAACTACGCTATCTGGTTTGAGTTATTTGCAGAAAATTAAGCGTTGGCAGGCGCTTGGCTATCAGGTGAAACTGTGGTTTTTGTCCTTGCCTAATGATGACTTGGCAGTTGCTCGTGTCGCGCAACGCGTGATGCAGGGTGGTCACAACATTCCTGAGGATGTTATTCGCAGACGATTTAAGGCTGGTCTTGAAAACTTTCATAAAAACTACAGTAAGGTTGTTGATTCCTGGGCTTTATATGACAGCTACGTACACCCCCCAAAACTGATTGACTGGAGTAAATGATGAATCCAAAGGATATAAGAGAGTCATCTGATCCCGACTTAGCTGGCTCTTACGCTGCAATGATGCGTGCTGCTCGAGCGGCCGAAGATCTGGCAATCAAAACAAATACCTGCTTAATCGTCTCTATTGATGGTGTTGATCGTCGTCTAACCGCTGAAGACTTAAAGAAAATGCGATCTCATGAGGCGAAGTAGTCTAGGGTTGAACTGATCTGCGGTTTTTGACCAAAGTGCCCAAGAATTACATAATGCATCTCTTAAATCAATTACACGAATTATTACACGGTGGTCTTTTTTTTAAATAAGTCATTGTTTTTATTGATAAATCGATCGCCCGACTTTTCTGTTAATCCCGCTAGTTGCTAGTTTAAACCTAGGGTGAGGAGCTGAACTAATCAATGACGTCGCCCAGCTCTAATGTTAGGCTTTTTCTATTCTGCAGATCTTCGTGCCAAAAACCATTGAATAATTTATTTAGACAGTCGATTCGTATATTCGCTGGCACAACTGAAAACAAATCCACATATCTCTTGGATCACTTAGTCCCTTAGAATACCTACAAAGTCTCGGACTTACGGCGTAAAACAGCCCACGTTTTTAGCCGCACTTCCTTAAGTTATACAAGACTTTTGGAACAAGCCATTTCCTTTGATGCAACAAAAATCTTTATTCAAACTTGATTTCAAGGTGAAGCTCATTGAGCTTTAATATTTGCATCTTTGATAACCTTTGAGAAGCGCACAAGTTCAGATTGAAGATGCTTCGCAAAAGCTTCAGGAGTACTGGCGATTACATCAGCACCCAGGCCAGTAAACCTTTCTTTTACATCAGGAAGCATGCCAATTTTTGCAACGTCTGATTGCACCTTCCTGACTATTTCTTGAGGAGTTTTGGCGGGTGCAAGAAGGCCAAACCACGTCGTAGCTTCATAGCCCGGCAGTATTTCAGCAACAGCTGGCAGATCTGCAAGTGTAGGAGAGCGTTGCTGTGATGTGACTGCGAGTGCCCGTATCTTGCCGGCTCGCACCTGAGGCAAAAGCTGGGGCATATTCTCAATAATCATTGATACCTGTCCCCCCAGCAAATCATTCAGTGCAGGAGCACCGCCTTTATAAGGGACATGTATTATGTCGACGCCGGCCATGGACTTGAATAATTCGCCCGCAATGTGCACCGATGTGCCAGTGCCGGCCGATGCAAAGGTCAGCTTGCCGGGCTGAGATTTGGCTAGCGCAATCAGCTCCTTTAGATCACGTGCAGGGACTGAAGGATGAATTGCAATGAGGCTTGGCACAGCCGCCACCAACGTGATGGGAACCAAATCTCGCAGCGGATCGTAGGCAAGCTGAGCATTAATGCTCGGAGCAATGGTCAGCGGACCGGTAACGCCAAGGACCATCGTATAGCCATCTGGCGCAGCTTTCGCCACTGCATCGACACCAATCGTCCCACCAGCACCTGCGCGATTTTCGACAATCACTGACTGTCCCCAAAGCACACCAAGCTTTTCAGCTATTGTTCGCCCAATAATGTCAGCTGTTCCCCCAGGAGGATACGGCACAATTATTCGAACCGGTTTGTTTGGATAGGCTTGTTGAGCCATGACGACGGGCGCGAGTAGTACCATCGCAATTAAAATGAATAATGCCCTAAAAAATTGTGAAGCAATGTTGGTCATAATTATTCTCCGCTGCAACCTATGTGAGCCACCACGTTGATCTCAATCACAATCTCTGGTTTGGCAAGTCGGCTAACCTCAACCAGAGTTGAAGCGGGAAAATCGCCAGTAAAAAATTCCTTGCGTGCGCGCCAAACCTCGGCATTGTGCTCAATGCGTGTAACAAAGATCTGCATGCTGGTGATATCGTTCATCACGCCGCCAGCTGCAGTAATCATGTGGCCTATCTTGGTAAAGATTTTTTTTGTTTGTTCATACTCTCCAACTACAGCCACAGTCTGCCCATCTTTTTCACGTGCGGTCATCCCAGACACGTAAACAATATCACCCACGCGAACACAATTTGACCATTGCCCAGGTGGAGGTTCCGGCACTTCAGGGTTAAATATTCTTTGTTTTTTCATTATCTGCTCCTATCAGTTAACGATGCTGTTTGACTTATCAACGGGATATGTACGATTCACGACAAGACAGCTAATTTGAAGTAGCAGAACTCATCATTTATCAGTAAACCCACTGAAACTACTTCTCGTCTTTCAAACTTTTACAAGCTTTTATTTCGCCGACAATAGCTCAGTCTCGATTCAAAGGCAATGGTTCTTGTCTGATTTCTAGATATCTAACAACTCAGCATCCACTGGATTTTCCCCCGCATTACAGGACCACGGGTATCAGTTAGTTAATAGACTGCCTTTCACGGAACATCCTCGGTGAAAGATATTTCAGTGCACTATGGGGATGCTTTTGATTGTAATGTTCAAACCAAACTTTCAACCTATCCATAACGGTCGCCGAGTCCGGCCTGTTGGCCATCCAGATTAGCCTAAGGCAATGCTGCGGCTAACAATCTGATGCCTTTGTCGATATCTGCGACCTTGAGACTTGCGTAGCCGAGCACGAAGCCAGCACAGCGCTCTTTGCGAAACTTTCCCCCCTCAGCGTAAAGCGGTGTAACAGGCCAAATACCGACCCCTCGTTCCTTGGCTTTATCGACAAATTGTTGTTCGTCGCTTCTTGGAATACCTTTGAACCAAACAACAACATGCAGCCCTGAGTCCGTCCCTTCGACGCGTGCACGGGCGCCCAGATGTCGCGAAATCGCCTCCACGATCGCGCTCCTTCGGCGTTCGTTTTCCCGCTTGAGCCGTCGCAAATGGCGTTCATAAGCGCCGCTGCGAATGAGTTCAGCCAGCACTGCCTGCTCCAGAACGGGCGCATGCCGATCGGCCAGCTGTTTGGCCTGACGAAATGGTGTGACAAGCGCTAGGGGTAGCACCAGATAGCCCATCCGCAACTGCGGTGAAAGCGCTTTGGAGAAGGTTCCGATGTAGATCACACAGTTGCTGTTATCCAGTGCCTGCAAGGGATCAACCGGTCGCAGTCCATAGCGAAATTCGCTGTCATAGTCGTCCTCAATGATCCAACTCGAACGGCGCTGTGCCCAAGCCAGTAGCTCGTGGCGGCGACTGATCGACATCACCGAGCCCAAGGGAAACTGATGCGATGGCGTCACGTAGGCCAGGCTACAACGCGTCTTAGGAAGGGCGGAAGTGACCATTCCCTGTTCGTCAACCGGCGTTGCGATGATCTTGGCTCCTACTGCTTCAAATGTGCGGCGCGCCATCAGGTAGCACGGCTCCTCCATCACCACAGCGTTTCCTGGATCAATTAGGAGCTTGGCACAGAGCTCTAGTGCCTGTTGTGTCCCCTGCACAATCAATACCTGATCGGCCGTGCATTGCAGGCCGCGCGTTCTCATCAGGTAGCCCTGGATTTCCTTTCTGAGCAGTTCCTCCCCTTCCCGGGCCCGGTAGTACAGATGCTGTTGCCGGCGAGTCAGCAGTCGGTTGTAAAGCCTGCGCCATGTGAGCGTTGGAAAATCTTCGTCAGCAATTGCCCCGTAAAGAAAATTGATGTGGCAAGGATCTGCCGACGGGGGCTGAGGCAGAGAGAGTTGATTTAGCCTTTGTCCGTAGCCCGAAAGCGCAGCGGCTTGTCTGGCAGGTTTGCTGTCGGATGGTTTTTGCTCAATCCGAGCCGACTTAAGTCCGTTTGAAACGCGTGCGCGTGCTCCTGCAGCTGTCTCGATGTAACCCTCAGCGGCGAGTTGTTCAAAAATCACCACCACGGTGCTGCGGGAAACGCCAAGGTCGGCCGCAAGCGCCCGGGTGGAAGGCAGTTTTTCTCCGGGCAACATGGCACCCGAATCGACGCGGGAGCGAATCAGTTCGTAGATCCGGTGACTGGTGGTTTCTGAGGAGGGCTTCAACTGGTATGGTTTTAATGTAAATAACTGGATCTTCTAATAAAACCAGTTTTAAAGCAAGATGGCCTTCTCTTCAGCCAACTTCTAGGTTTATCAGATGTACATTCCAGACCATTTCGCGATGGTGCGGCCCCATCAGATGCATGTCATCATCGAGCAACACCCACTCGGCGCCCTGGTCACGTTTGGGGCCGATGGGCTGGACGCCAATCACATTCCTTTTGAGTTTGATCCAACCCGAGGAGCATTGGGTGTACTCACGGCCCATGTCGCTCGCGCTAATCCGGTTTGGCAGCAGTGCAAGGACGGCGCAGAGGTGCTAGTGATCTTTCGCGGGAACGAGAGCTACATCTCACCCAACTGGTACCCCAGTAAGCACGAGACGCACCGACAGGTACCCACTTGGAACTATGAAGTGGTGCATGTGCATGGCCGCCTGTCAGTGATGGATGAGGAGCGCTTCGTGCGAGGCGTCGTGGCGCGCTTGACACGGACCCATGAATCCAGCGAGCCCAAACCGTGGAAGATGGGTGATTCCACACCTGAGTACATCGACGGCATGCTCAAAGCGATCGTGGGTATTGAGGTCACTGTCACCCGGATGGAAGGTAAAGCCAAGTTGAGCCAAAACCGTGAGCCACGAGATCGCCTGAATGCAGCCGACACCCTGATGGCGAAGGGAGCAGAAGGACTGGGCACAGCCATGCGGAATGTGATGAAGGAGTCATCTTAAATATGAGCGAACAAATGCAAGCCGGCTATCCGGTGTCGGAGCGCAATAAGGTCAAGCGGCTGCACGACCGAGGTTTTTACGACCATGCCACGGTGCATGCCTTGCTGGACGCAGCCATGCTGTGCCATGTGTCTTATGTGATCAATGGGCAGCCCTTTTGCACGCCAACCTTCTTCTGGCGCGAGGGCAGCCGCCTTTACTGGCACGGCAGCAGCGCAAGCCGCATGTTGCGCAATCTTGCCCATGGCGAGCCGGCTTGCCTGACAGTCACGCATCTAGATTCCTTGGTCTTGGCGCGGTCGGGGTTCAATCACTCGGCCGATTACCGATCGGTTATGGCCTTCGGGAAGGCCAAATTGGTTGAGGATCCGCAAGAGAAAGAGCGTGCGCTGGTGATGATGGTTGACCGGCTGTATCCGCAACGTACCGCTGGGCTGCGGCCAGCCAGCGCACAGGAGATCAAAGCGACCTCGGTAATCGCCATGGACATTGAGCAAGCGTCGGCCAAGATCCGTGCGCGCGGTGTGGTGGACGATGATGAGGACTATGACTTGCCCATTTATGCCGAGCGTATCCCCGTGATCACGGTGCTGGGTCAGCCCGAGCCCTGTCCACTATTGTTGGAGGGAGTCCAGCGTCCGGCAACACTTGCGGGTTATGCAGCGGGTCGACCGCTGCAGGAGGCTCTGTCCGAGGCCTATACTAGCGCGCACCTCAAGTCATGAACGATCAGAACAGCCCGATACGCGTTAGCACCACAGAAGCTGATGCACAGCCGATGTCCCTCGGTAGACTCAGCAAACTGGTCTTGAGTACACTTGACCTCGAGGCGCGTTGGTATCGCCCACCGAACCCAGACCTGCAAACCCCTCACGATCGCGATGAGATTTATGTTGTTGTAATGGGCGAGGGTGAATTCGTACGCGGGGTATCTCGCGTGAAGTTTTCTTCTGGTGATTTGCTCTTCGTTGCCAAAGGCGAGGTGCATCGCTTCGAGAAACACACGCCTGACACTGCAGTTTGGGTCATTTTTGGGCCAGGCAAGTAGGCTGCTGATACTTTGCCCAGATGTTTTGCATTATCGTTGTACCAAAATTTCTGGTTTTTTAATAATTAAAAGCGAGCCTAAGTGCCCAATAGTTGCATTATGCAACTATTGATTCAATTACACGAATTATTACACGGTGATCTTTTTTCAAGATAACCTACTGTTTTTAATAGGTATTTAAACAACCGACTTTTCTGTTAATCCTGCAGTTCGCTGGTTCGAGTCCAGCTCGGGGAGGTAAAATTTGATGTTCGTCTTAGACAAAGAGCCCAACCTACAAGGTTGGGCTCTTTGTTTTGAAATGT
>JBILJA010000182.1:0-4346 GCA_044368775.1 Burkholderiaceae bacterium | reverse complement strand
CGCGACCAACAATCATCCGTTCTTCTAGGTTTGCAAGCAAGTCAAGATTTGCAATTAAACGCAGCGCCCAACAAGCAGGCCTACGACGAAAAATCTGTCATGATTGCTCTGGCAGATCAACCGCTCATGGAGGCAAACGACTATCGAGCCTGCATCAACTTCTTTCAGCATCGAACAGCAGGCCGATCGATGATCCATCCAGTCGTCGGTCAAAGCCGAGGCAATCCCGTTGTTCTGGACAGTCATACAGTAGGTCAGGTTTTAGAGAGTGGTCAAAGTTGCAAAGCTTTTATTGACACGCATCCCGAGCAAGTCCAGCACTTTACCTCCGATAACGATCACTACATCTTTGATATTGATGCACCATGCGATCTGCAGACATTTCAACAGCGCACTGGTTTCACTTTGATTGCGCCTCTGACGTTTTAACCTTGAGACGAGGCGCTAGCCAAATCACGCCGGCAGTCACTATAAACATCAATGCCACAAAAAGCATGATTTCGTTCGTTGCAAGCATCACACTTTGACGTTGCAACAGCTCTCCCATATAGGTGAGCGCCGCCTCTCTATCCATCCCTTGCGCGAGCAATCGAGACATCATGATGTTGTCCGCATCTAACAACACAACGTTTTCTGCGTGATGCACGACGGCACGGTGGTCCCACACTGTCGTGACCGTGGATACGGCAAACGCTGCTGACACTGCTCTAAAAAAGCTGACCAATCCAGCCGCAGAGGCTGTCTCCTCCGGGCTCACACTACCAAGTGCCAAGCCAGTAGAGGAAATAAAAAACATTGGCATGCCAAGGCCCATAATCATGATTGGAAAGGCAATATCCCAGTAGGTCATGTCCGTATTGCTAAACATCCGCAAGCCCGTCACGAGAGCGAGCCATAAAGCCCCCGCACTAATCAACCGACGACGATCCACGCGATTGGCGAACTTTGTAACCAGCGGTGCCATACAGATAGAAAATAAAGCAGTCCACGCGGTGGTGTAACCAGACTGGCTAGGGGTGTAGAACATATTGGTTTGTAGCCATAGCGGGGTCAGAACATTTAACGCAAAAAAACACGCATACCCCATACTCATCGTCAACACCGCTACCGCAAAACCGCGATGTCTGAACACCCTCAGATTGACAATAGGATGCTCATGGGTCAACTCCCAGATCAAAAATACAGTAAAGCCGACGAGAGCAACCAAGGAGAGCATGACAATTTCAGTGGAGGCGAACCAGTCTAAATCTTTGCCCAGATCAAGCATCAGCTGCAATGAACCCACCCAAATCACTAACAAACACAGTCCCACCACATCCATAGGAACGCGTTTGAGGCTCAGTTCGTATCGACCCAACAACTTGGCACCAAAAAAACAGCCGAGCAACACCAAAGGTAAGTTGATATAAAAGATCCAGGGCCAAGAAAGATTGTCACACAGCACGCCTCCCAAAATGGGGCCAATAATC
Organism: Burkholderiaceae bacterium; assembly: GCA_044368775.1. Classification (GTDB taxonomy): domain Bacteria; phylum Pseudomonadota; class Gammaproteobacteria; order Burkholderiales; family Burkholderiaceae_B; genus Zwartia. Next base: position 2,877 of record JBILJA010000182.1, on the reverse strand, counting down.
GGTGCGATCAGGGTTGTCATCGCCCAAATCATGATGGCGAGCCCTGCCTTTTCTGGGGGAAATATTCTTAATAGCAAGGTTTGCGAGAGGGGCATCAAAGGGCCACCTGCAATCCCTTGGAGCGTTCTAGCAAAAACCAGCATTTCCAATGAAGTGGCTAAACCGCAAAAAGCGGACATCAAGCCGAAAAGACCCATCGCCCAAATAAACGCACGCACAGCCCCGAAGCGTGCGGCAAGCCAGCCCGTCAAAGGAACAATGATCGCCTCGGCCACCGCGTAGGAGGAAATGACCCATGTGCCTTGATTGACCGTGACCCCGAGACTACCCGAGATAGTTGGGATGGAAACATTGGCGATCGTCATGTCAAGAACAGACATAAAATTCGCACTTGCAATCAGAAACGCAGCAAACCACAATCTGCCGCCCTTGAGTGGCTCCATACTTTCGAGATTGGACTTGTGCGTAAACATCAACCCACCTAGGGTCGTTCTAAATGGATTCGCACTGTCATCGACAGGCCAACCCCAAGCGGGTGAGCCCGAAGCTGCTCGGGATCCAACGCGATACGAACGGGTACGCGTTGAACCACTTTAATCCAATTACCTGTCGCGTTTTGAGCGGGAATGACGGCAAAAGAAGCACCAGACCCTCCCGAGAATCCCGCCACCGTGCCACGATATTGCACTGCATTTCCATACCAATCGGAGATGACTTCAACAGACTGACCCACACGAACTTTTTTGAGTTGTACCTCTTTGAAATTTGCATTCACGTACATGCGTTCAATCGGTACGATGGCCAACAAGGTTGTCCCCGCCTGCACCCGCTGACCAAGCTGTACCTGTCGCTTGGCCACGACACCGGAGATTGGAGCGCGTATGACCGTACGGTCTAGGTTCAGTTGCGCCTGTTCTTTTCGTGCTTGAGCCAACTGAACTTCGGGATGTGCTTGCACGCTCGTATTTGCTGTGAGCGCTTGATTGATACGTCGCGCACCTTGCGCGCTCTCAACGTTTGCGCGCGCAAGAGCGACATTCGCATGGGAGGCCAACATATTTGCCTGAGCCGCATGCCAAGCATTTTCCGCACGCGTTAACTCATCGGCGGAAACAGAGCCAGAGTTCGACAGTGCACGTCGACGTTTGAGATCAACGGCCGCGCGCGCATCATCGGCTTGCGCGGCCTGTAACTCAGCTAAGGCTCGCTGCAGGTCTGCCTCTCGAGCCAGCACCTGCGCGGAAAGGGTTTGATCATTGAGAAAATATCCCTCGACCCTACGCACCGTTTTCTCAAGCTCTGCTTGCGCCTCAATCAAGGACAATGTTGCATCAGCGGGATCGATTTCAGCCAATACATCGCCTTGCTTCACCCCCTGGGTATCGATCACGTTGACCCCCTTGATCGTACCGTCGACTGATGCAGCGACTTGAGCGACTTCAGTGGCGGTGTAGGCATTGTCTGTCGACACGACCCGCGAACCCAGCAACCACCAATACGCGACAAAAAGAACAAAAAACAAGATCACGACAAATAACAAGCGCAACAGCCAGCGTTTTCTTTGTTGATTGGCGTTTACTTTTGAATTTTCAGGCGAGGACATAGTTGGACCGGATTGCATCATCACTTGGACAAACGAAGGGGTTCAGTTTGATTGGAATGGTAACCGCCACCCAGCGCACGTGCGAGGGCCACATCCAACATGAAGTTTCTAGCGCGCAACTCTGTGACAACGCGCAGGCTCGTCAACATAATGTCCTCTGATACCAAGACTTCGAGGTAACTGGAGAGCCCGCCTCGATATCTTCCCGAGGCGAGCTGATTTGCCTGCAAAGCCGCTGTCAACCCGCGCTCAGCTTGCATGAGCTGCCCTTTGAGCGCTCGATAGCTGGTCACGACATCTGCAATATTTTGCAATGCATGGATCAGAGTGTTGTTGTAGACGGCTACAGCCTCATCAAACTCAGCGCGCGCACCAAGGAGCTCTCCCTGCAGACGCCCTCCCGTAAAAATCGGCAAAGAGATCGCTGGACCTACCCTGCCATACGTCGAACCGCTTTGTCCAAGAACATTCAATCCTAATGACTGCAAACCAATGATCGCAGCCAAATTCACATTGGGATAAAAAGCAGCCTCACTTCTTTTGACCAAATTAGACTGTGCCTGCGCTTGCAGACGCGCGGCCACCACATCGGGCCGCCTTCCTATTAAATCTGCCGCCAGCTCTGTGGGCAAACTCAAGCTTTTTTGCAACACAGCACCTGGACGGCGAATCTGCAAACCTCGATCAGGTCCTGCCCCGAGCAAACTGGCCAATCGGTTTTTCTGAAGCGCTATTTGTTCCGCTAAAAAGAGGTCTTCGGTCTGAGCTTGCGCTTCTTTGGCTTGCGCTTCCAATACGCTTGCCTTGGTCTCAAGTCCGTGTAATTGTCGTTCGGCAAACAAGGACTGTGTGCGCGCACGAACTTTAACAGCACGCTCGGCCGTATCTTTGAGCGCATACAAACGCGCCAGTTCTGCGTAACCCGAGGCCAGCGATGTCGTCAAAACAAGCTCTGCCTGTGCCAATTCGGCTCGACGCGCCTCGATTTCAGAGGTTGCCGCCGCTAGTCCCGCCCGATATTTTCCCCAAAAGTCGATCTCCCAACGCATATCCAAGGCGACCTGACCCACATCATTCCAACCACGCGCAACACTCTGGGGTGCTGTCAAATAGTTGTAACTCAACCGCTGCACGCCTGCCGCAGCCTCGAGACCCACTTGCGGTAATAAAGGCGCTCCGGCGACTTGACCCACCGCTTGCGCTCGTCGAACCCGAGCTTGCGCCACTCTGAGACTCGGTGAGTCTCGCAAAGCTTCGGTCATTAACTGGTCAAG
>JBILJA010000181.1:0-4348 GCA_044368775.1 Burkholderiaceae bacterium | reverse complement strand
TGCTTTGGTACCAGTCAAACGCGCAGGAATGATCTTGCCGTTTTCTTGGATGAAGTCACGCAGGGTATCGAGATCTTTGTAATCAATTTGATCAACATTAGCTGCGCTAAAGCGACAGAACTTACGACGCTTGAAAAGCGGGTTCTGTTGCGTGAACTTCTTTTTTTCTTTACGTTTACCGAAGAAAGCCATGATATGCCTTGTTCAAATTTGTTGAATATGCTGCGCATGCAGCCGATATTTTTGAGAATCTTTACGAACCGGAGCCAGAAAACCCTGAAGCCGGACCTTGGAACCTAAACTCATCGTGCCAGCCATCTGGGCCAAATCTCCCATCGCCACAACAACCAAACTCAGTGCGATGCGACGTGGTTGACCTGCTTCTGTCAGTTCGGACTCATGTGAAAGTAAAAACTCTAAAACTGGCACCCCTGCAGGTGTATATCTCAAAGGAGACAGTTCAGAAATTAAGCCTTGCACTTCGAACCGATTGACTGCTAAACCATTGACCTCTGGCCGATCCACAACAACTCCGATTTACTCGAGGTCGTCAGGTATTGATTCAGCGGATGCTTTGCGAGCCTCTTCGCGCTCGACTTGTTTCATCATGATTGAAGGCTCTGTCTCAGCAGCTTTGGTCTTGATCACAAGATGACGTAGTACGGCGTCGTTGTAACGGAAAGAATGCTCAAGCTCATCCAACGTTGCTTGGCTGCACTCGATGTTGAAGCACAGGTAGTGTGCTTTGACGAGTTTTTGAATGGGATAAGCCAGTTGACGACGGCCCCAGTCTTCGGTGCGGTGGACTTTGCCACCCTGCGTCGTCACAAGCGCTTGATAGCGCTCAACCATGGCGGGCACTTGCTCGCTTTGGTCTGGGTGAACAATAAAAACAACTTCGTAATGGCGCATGCAATGCACTCCTAAGGATATCCGGCAAGAAACATTCACTCCTACCGGGGGCAGCCCGCCATACCTAAAATAGGTTGGTCGAGCAAGAAAGCCTATTATTTTCGCGTATTTAGCGCTTAATAGCAAATCAATTTGAGAAAAAGCGCTTACGGATCGTATTTTCTATGCCGCCCGCGTCGAGACCGACACCCGCGAGCAACGCACCCTGCTCACCGTGATCAATAAACCTATCCGGTAATCCTAAATACAGCAAAGGGGTCACGATTGCGTGCGCCGCAAGGGTTTCAGACACCGCCCCGCCTGCGCCACCCATCAAACAGCCTTCTTCTAGCGTGACAAGACCAAGGGGATGCTCGGCAGCCATGGCAAGCACAAGTTCTGTATCAAGTGGCTTAACAAAACGCATGTCGACCACGGTCAGGTTGAGGGCCTCGGCAGCCTTGAGGGCCGCAGGCAAAAGCGTTCCAAAGACAAGCACAGCCACGCCAGCGCCTCGTCTGCGGATAATGCCGCGACCAACCGGAACCGTTTCAAAACCGGCCTCGACTGCGACCCCGGATCCCGAACCTCTGGGATAGCGCACGGACGCGGGGCCTGGATACTGGTAACACGTGGTGAGCAGCAAACGCGTTTCATTTTCATCGGACGGCGTAGCCACAACCATATTGGGAATGCAGCGCAAGAATGCGATGTCATAGTTGCCCGCATGCGTGGCGCCATCCGCCCCCACCAAGCCGGCACGGTCAAGCGCGAACGTCACATCAAGATTTTGCAGCGCCACGTCATGGATCAGCTGATCGTAGCCACGTTGGAGAAACGTAGAGTAAATGGCGAGCACCGGCTTTTGCCCCTCGCAGGCGATGCCCGCAGCGAACGTGACCGCGTGTTGCTCTGCGATCCCCACATCGAAATAACGCGTGGGAAAACGCCGCTCGAACTCTACCATTCCACTGCCCTCGCGCATGGCAGGAGTGATGCCATTGAGCCTAGGATCGCTCTCGGCCATGTCACAGAGCCATTGACCGAAGACCTGGGTAAAAGTGACCTTTGGGGGCGTCGATGCTTTTTGGATACCGATAGCAGGATCGAACTTACCTGGGCCGTGATAAAGCACAGGGTCAGCCTCAGCCAGCTTGTAACCCTGCCCTTTTTTAGTGACAACATGCAAGAACTGCGGCCCTTTCAAGGCGCGCATATTTTGCAAAGTCGGAATGAGTACATCAAGATCATGGCCATCAATTGGACCAACGTAGTTAAAGCCCATCTCTTCAAACAACGTCGCGGGAGTGACCATTCCCTTGGCGTGCTCCTCGAGACGTCGAGCAAGCTCGAGTACTGGGGGCACATGTTGTAGAACGGCACGACCTACATTTTTAGCGGCGGCATAAAACTGCCCGGACAACAGTCTCGCAAAGTAATGGTTTAACGCTCCGACTGGCGGTGAAATCGACATATCGTTGTCGTTGAGAATCACCAACAGATTGATATCGGGCGTCACGCCAGCATTGTTCATCGCTTCGAAGGCCATGCCCGCCGTCATTGCACCATCCCCAATGACCGCGATGTGCTGACGAGAGATCCCCGCATTGCGCGAGGCGACTGCCATTCCTAACGCTGCTGAAATAGAGGTTGATGAGTGGGCGGTGCCAAAGGCGTCATACTCGGACTCGGAACGCTTTGGGAAACCCGAAATCCCGCCAAAATGGCGCAAGCCACCCATCGCGTCTTTGCGTCCTGTCAATATCTTGTGCGGATAGGACTGATGACCGACATCCCAGATAATGCGGTCGTGTGGCGTATCGTAGACGTGATGAAGCGCCACAGTCAGTTCGACCGTGCCAAGATTGGAAGATAGATGCCCACCCGTACGCGAGACAGTTTGCAGGACAAAAGAGCGCAGTTCGTCAGCTAGCTTTTTTAACTCACGGCGATCCAGGGTCTTGAGGTCCGCGGGTCGTTGAATTTGATCAAGCAAATCTTTAGACATTTTTCTCGTCAGTGATCACGCAATACAATAAAGTCCGCTAATCCGATCAAATACTGCCCGGACTCGCCCAAAGGAGCGATCGCCTCGATCGCGTCTTGATGTAATGTTTTAGCAAACGACTTTGCCTGCTCGAGCCCCATCAACGTGACATACGTGGGCTTGTTCGCTGCGGCATCCTTGCCGGCTGTTTTACCTAGTTTGGATGAATCGGCGGTCACATCCAAGACATCGTCCACAACCTGAAAAGCCAAGCCCATGGCAAGACCGTAATGCTTTAGGGCCCTCTGTTGAACCTCTGAGGCGCTAGCGGCGATGCCGCCTAGCAAGACACTCGCAGACAATAAGGCGCCTGTTTTGAGTTGGTGCATCTGCTGCAAAGCATCCCGTGACAAACTTTGCCCGACACTTTCCAGATCAATCGCCTGCCCACCCGCCATGCCAAGGCTGCCAGACGCCTGGGCAAGGACTTGAGTCGCTTTGACAACTTGCTGTGCTTCGGTCGGCATCTGCGTCAAAAAATCAAATGCCAGAGGCTGTAAGGCGTCTCCAGCCAACAAAGCGGTCGCTTCATCGTACTGCACATGCACAGTCGGTTGTCCACGTCGAAGCGTGTCATCGTCCATACAGGGCAAATCATCGTGAACGAGTGAATATGCGTGAACCAGTTCGACCGCCGCGGCAGAGCAATCCAGCGCCCGCTCCAATGCGGGCTCGACCTGTTGTCCAGCCACACACCCATAACCGGCGGCGTAGACTAAGGCGGCGCGCACCCGCTTGCCGCCCCCTAGCACGGCGTAACGCATGGCCTCATGCAAGCGTGCAGGCACAACTGATGCCTGAGGCATCTCACGATCCAGAACACGCTCGATATGGGCTGCGCGTGCACTCAGCCAAGAGGAAAATACGGGCAAGACAACACTCATTCTGCTTGACGATCCGCTGCATCGAAAGGACGCAGCAAACCGGCCTCCAACACGCTAATTTGTTGCTCAGCCTGGGCCAGCCGCTCTTGACAGATACGTGTCAACGCGACACCACGTCGATAGGCAACCAGAGACTCTTCGAGAGGCAAGGCGCCTGACTCCATTGTCGTGACAAGCTCTTCAAGTTGTGCGAGAGCCGTTTCAAAATCCTGAGGCAAGTCAGAGGGCGTCGATGCATCACTTTCCAGCGATACTGGCAGACTTGTCTGGGTCGTTGCTTTGGTAGGCTTACTCAAACGAAACTCCAATGGAGACTGCCTGGCATTCCACAAGACCAAGAGCAAGTCTAAACACAAATAATAAGCAATTGTACGAGATTGGAGCGTACTCGGTGCCAGATAGCTTGGGTTACAATCTGGACTTAATTATGGTGATCGGCCAAACCGATTTTTCTTCGCGCCAGAGCGATTTTAAAAGCGCTGGCATGCTTCCATGCGGAGGGAATCATGACCGACATTGGTCGGAT
>JBILJA010000057.1:0-14313 GCA_044368775.1 Burkholderiaceae bacterium | reverse complement strand
CCCGCCGCGCCAGTGACGATGATCATGAAAGTTCTCCTGCTGTGACAATAGATGTGCCAAGTTTACCCACCACGATTCCACCAGCTCGATTGGCCCACAGCATCGCATTAGGCCAATCCACGCCAGCTGCGCGCATCACTGCCAGCGTTGCCAAAACGGTGTCGCCCGCACCCGAAACATCGAATACTTCGTGCGCCTGAGCGTCGACATGCTCGCGGCCCTGCTCTGTAAAAATGGTCATACCTTGCTCTGAGCGTGTCACGAGCAAGGCTTCAAGACTCAGCTCTTGACGCAATGCCTGAGCGCGCTCATTGAGCACCTGCTCGGAGCTCCACGCACCGACGGCTTGCTGCATTTCACTGCGATTCGGCGTGACCAGCGTCGCCCCACGATAACGCTGATAGTCCGTTCCCTTTGGATCCACCAAAATAGGCAAACCTTTTTTTCGAGCAAGCTCAATCAACAACTCAACCTGCGCGAGCGCGCCCTTGGCATAATCAGAAAGAACAACCACATCATGCACTGCTAAAATTTTTTCAACTTGATCACGCATTGACTTGAGCTGCGAAGGTGTAGGTTTTTCCTCAAAGTCAATCCGGAGCAATTGCTGCTGCTTGCCCAGCACACGCATCTTGAGTGTAGTCGGATGCGCCGAGTCTGCAATCAAATGCGCCTCGATACCTGCCTCGGTTAAAAGTTCATGTATGCGTTGAGCGGCTTCGTCTTGCCCAACCAACCCAACCAGCGTTGCCTTGGCCCCGAGCGACACGATATTGCGTGCGACGTTGGCAGCGCCACCGAGGCGATCTTCGCGCTTGACCACTCGCACAACTGGCACAGGAGCCTCTGGTGAAATACGCTCCACCTCGCCAAACCAATAACGGTCCAACATGACGTCCCCCACAACGAGGACCCGAACGCGCGCAATAGCTTCTTTAGGAAATGGCTTCATTCCAACTCTTCCAATCGGCGTGGTTTATACGTTTCCCACGCATTACAACCTGGACATTGCCAGTAATAGCGACGTGCCTGAAACCCGCATTGACTACACACATAACGATCCAGACGTTGGGTATGTCGGGTAATCAGACGACGTAACAAACTAAGATCTGCGCCGGGAATTGGGCTCTCAATCTGCGTCTGATCCGACCCAGGCTTCTGAGCAAGTTCAGCCTCGAGCAAGCGATCCAGACCTAGCAATGAAGGGTGTGACTGCAGAGATTGTCTGGCAAAGGTCCAAGCCTGCTCAACGCCTTGCTGGACGCGCAATCCGCGGAACACGACATTAAACAAATCCAATGAAGGATGCTGTTGATAGTGCGCTTGCAAGCGTGACAAGCCCGCAACGACCAACCCTTGGGCACTGTAGTTATTAAAAAGATCTGACGCCACCAAGCCTGCGAACTCTGGCGCCTGATTAAGTACAGATTCAAGATAGCGTTGCTCAAGAGGAAAATCTTGCAATGAGGCTGCGATACTGCCATTGAGCATCGCGACACGAACAAAAGCAGGTGTTCCCTCTGTGAACTCAGCCGAGCCTAGCGCATCTTGGGCCAAGCCTAGTGAAAGGCGTGCTTGTTCAATGTTCGGGGGCTTCTGAGCCAAGAAAGCTTGGGCTTGTTCACAGTGGTAGTGCACGATCTGCGGCACAGGTTCATTGACAAGTTTACGTAATTTTTGCACTGCCTCAATCGCGCGAGGCCAATCGTGCTCGGACTCATAGATTCGGATCAAGGCGCGCATCGCCGGCAAGGCATAGCTGGTGTCTTTAAGGACACTAAATGCCTCTTCGGCCCGATCCAGCATGCCTGCTTTTAAGTAATCCTGGGCCAACTCATGTTGCGCATGATCACGCTGAGCAATGGGCAAGTCCTCTCTAAAGAGTAAGCTTTGATGAACTCTGATTGCACGCTCCATCTCGCCCCGTCGTCTAAAAAGACTCCCTAGCGCAAAATGCAACTCCGTCGTTTCTGGATCTAGCTTAGCAACCTCGACAAACGCATCAATCGCGCGATCCGGCTCCTCGTTTAAGAGAAAATTTAGACCACGAAAATAAGAATCAGGCAGATTGCGTGTCTCGGACAGCATCTGCTTAATATCAAAGCGAGCCGCCATCCACCCTAAAGCAAACAGTAACGGCAAAAAAATTAGCCACCAAGCTTCAAAATCCACGTCTACATTCCACAGAGATCAACACGACGCGCCACCATTCGGGCGCTAGCCATTTACAAAGGCGATAAAGGGATTAAGGCATCTGGCGATATACCCGATTGCCCTTGAGGATTGGCAGCCTCTTGCAACTTTTCCACTTCTTTGCGAAGCCGCGCAAGCTCCCGACGACGCCTGAACGCGGGGGGTATCGTCAATAACAGACCAAAGATCGTACCTAATACAAACGTGGACAGCATGACCACAATCAAGGGAACATTAGGTAGCGATAAACCATCGAAAAACACCACAGATACAGGATTCGTATTTTTGAGCGCAAATAACAGCACTGCAAGAAAAACGATCAGGCGCAAGGCCCAGACTAAGTAGCGCATGGCTGATCCTCCATTGTGCAAAAGGTCATTGTAAGCGCCCGAAGTGATTCAAACATAAAAAAACCGCCTTCAGGCGGTTTTTCGTACTAGTCGGCGACAGCTCCGACCTGGTCTTCATTTAAATCCACGCGCTCACGCAACTCCTTGCCCGCCTTGAAGTGAGGAACCTGTTTGCCAGGCACCAACACTTGTTCGCCGGATTTGGGATTGCGCCCGACTCTTGGCGCACGTTCGGACAAAGAAAAGCTACCAAAACCGCGGATCTCGATACGTTGACCTTCGGCCAAGGCCTGGGTCATCGCATCAAGAACCGTTTTGACAGCGTAATCCGTGTCACGTGCGGCCAGCTGAGAATAGCGGGCCGCCAGTGCAGCGATGAGTTCTGACTTGGTCACTGAGTTTATTCAGTGTCGCGAGCTTGATCGAGCTTGGCCTTGAGCAAAGCGCCCAAGTTCGTTGTGCCCGAAGAAGCACTCGATTCAGTCATACGCTGCATCGTGTCAGCCGTTTCGGCAGTATCACGCGCCTTGATCGACAACTGGATCGAACGTGTTTTGCGATCGACGTTGATGATCATCGCTTCGATGTTATCGCCGACTTTCAAGGCTGTCGTGGCATCCTCAACACGGCCTGTCGCGATCTCTGAGGCGCGAAGGAAACCCTCCACCTCATGGGACAGCGTCACGGTTGCGCCCTTGGGCTCAACCTCTTTGACTGTGCCAGGCACAACAGCGCCTTTGTCGTATGTACCCACGAAGTTGTTGAACGGATCGCCTTCGAGTTGTTTAACACCCAAGGAGATACGCTCCTTGTCTGTGTCAATACCCAACACAATCGCATCAAGCTCGTCGCCTTTCTTGAAGTTACGGACTGCTTCTTCGCCTGTCTCTGTCCATGACAGATCGGAGAGGTGCACCAAACCGTCAATACCGCCTGGCAAACCAACGAACACGCCGAAGTCGGTGATGGACTTGATCGCACCGCGAACCTTGTCGCCACGCTTGAAGTTAGAAGCAAACTCTTCCCATGGGTTTTGACGGCACTGCTTCATACCCAAGGAGATCCGGCGACGCTCTTCGTCGATCTCAAGAACCATGACTTCGACTTCTTCGCCAAGCGTCACAACCTTGCGTGGATCGACGTTCTTGTTTGTCCAGTCCATTTCGGACACGTGAACCAGACCTTCGATACCTGCTTCGACTTCAACGAATGAACCGTAATCAGTGAGGTTTGTGACCTTGCCGAACAGACGTGTGTGCTGTGGGTAACGACGTGCCAGACCCACCCATGGATCTTCGCCAAGCTGTTTCACACCGAGTGAAACACGGCTCTTTTCCTGATCGAACTTGAGGACTTTTGCTTCGACTTCCTGACCGACGGTCAACACCTCTGAAGGGTGACGCACGCGACGCCATGCCATGTCGGTGATGTGCAACAGACCATCGATACCACCGAGGTCCACGAACGCGCCGTAGTCGGTGATGTTTTTGACGACGCCTTTGACGATCGAACCTTCCTGGAGGTTTTCCAAGAGCTTCTGACGCTCTTCGCCCATGCTGGCTTCAAGCACGGCACGGCGCGACAACACAACGTTGTTACGCTTGCGATCAAGCTTGATGACCTTGAATTCCATGGTCTTGCCTTCGAAAGGCGTTGTGTCCTTGACAGGACGCAAATCAACCAACGAACCTGGCAAGAAGGCACGGATGCCTGCAGTCATGACGGTCAAGCCGCCTTTGACTTTACCTGTGATGGTACCTGTGACCAATTCATTTTTGTCGAGCGACTGCTCGAGCGACAACCAGGCCGACAGGCGCTTTGCGCGATCACGAGACAGCACGGTATCGCCGTAGCCGTTTTCAAGCGAATCAATCGCGACCGACACGAAGTCGCCCGGTTTGACTTCGAGCTCGCCCTGATCATTGAGGAATTCTTCGAGAGGAATGAGTGCTTCTGATTTCAGACCAGCATTGACCACGACAAAGTTGTGATCAATACGAACGACTTCGGCGGAAATGACTTCGCCGGATTTCATGTCCTGTTTTTCGATACTTGCTGCAAACAGCGCGGCAAAACTTTCGCCGGCTTGGGTTGAGGTTTGTTGAGTTGACATGTAAGGAAGATCCAGATGGCCTTTGGGGCCGGTAGCACACCCTTTGGGGGGGTGGAGTTGGTTAAACCCTTGACCAAAGGTCAAGGATGCTTTGCACAGTTTGTTCAATCGTCAACGTTGACGAGTCAACAACATGTGCGTCCTGCGCAGGTAATAAAGGAGCGACCGCACGTTCGATATCACGGGCATCTCGCTCACGCATATCGGCAAGCAGGTCTTCTAGGTTAGCAGAAATCCCCTTGTCGATCAATTGCTTACATCTTCTCTGGGCGCGCGCACGCACATCAGCAACTAAAAAAATCTTTAAGTCGGCATCCTGAAAAACGATAGTTCCCATATCGCGGCCATCCGCCACTAAGCCGGGAGGACGCCTAAACGCCCTCTGACGCTCGAGCAAAGCCGCTCTCAGGGCAGGATTTGGCGCCAAACGGGACGCTAAATTACCCACTTCTTCTTGGCGGATCAGCTCAGAAACCTCTCGCCCCTCTAAAAAAATGCCCTTCGCGTGAAACACAACCTGAAGCGACTCAGCAATGCGAGCGACAGCCTGGGGGTCGGCCGAGTCCCCGCCCCTCTGCAGCACAGACAGCGCAGTCAAGCGATACAAGGCTCCACTATCCAGGACGCCCCAGCCCAAAGTTTGTGCAACGCGATGGGCCACCGTACCCTTGCCCGAGGCCGTTGGGCCGTCAATCGTGATGACAGGGACTGCGTTTTTCATTTCAACAACCCACCCAGCACGTCAAAATAAGTCGGAAATGTTTTGCTGACACAACCTGGATCCATGATGCGCACCTTGGACTGTCCAAAGGTGGCAAGGGAAAAACACATCGCCACGCGATGATCATCGTAGGTATCGATCGCTGCGTCTTGCCATTGGCCAGGCAAAACGGGATAGACGCGCAACCAGTCGGGACCACTCTCTACGCGAGCGCCCAACTTGCGCAGTTCGGTTTCCATCGCATGAATTCGATCTGTTTCCTTGACACGCCAGCTTGCGATATTGCGCAAGGTACATGGGCCATCGGCAAAAAGCGCGAGCGCTGCCGCCGTCATGGCGGCATCCGGAATCAAATTAAAATCCGTATCAAAAGCCTTCAACTTTTGGCCTGCAGCGACATTGAGTCCCGTGACCTCGATCGAAGCCTCCTCGCGACGAACGTGCGCCCCCATCGCTTCGATCACATCCGCAAAAGCGATATCGCCCTGGATGCTTTGGGCGCCAACGCCCACGACTTTGACCGGACCGCCACCTACCGCCCCCAACGCGAGAAAATAGGAGGCCGATGAAGCATCCCCCTCGACAAAGATGGTGCCTGGTGAGTGATATACCGCATCGGCGTGTATGACAAATTGCTGCCACCCCTGACGTTCGACTTTTACCCCAAAGCGTGCCATCAAATTGAGGGTGATTTCGATATAAGGCTTTGAAATCAGCTCGCCAATAACTTCGACCGTGAGCGCACGTCCGGAGCGCGCCACGGCAAGCGGCGCAGCCATCAACACGGCTGTCAAAAACTGACTGGACACCGAGCCCTGAACGCGCACACGGTCACTCAGATGCTCAGGCGCCGAGATTTCGATCGGAGGATAACCTTGCTGATCCAAATAACTGATCCGAGCGCCCATCTCACGCAGGCCCTCAACTAAGTCACCGATCGGACGCTCATGCATGCGCGGCACGCCCGAAAGGGTGTACTGCCCTCCCATCACTGCGAGCGCAGCAGTCAAAGGACGGATCGCCGTCCCAGCGTTCCCCATGAATAGCGCGGCCTGCATGACCGGAAAACGCGACACACCTGTCACGCTGACAGACTCCGCAGAATGTATGTCGACCTGAACGCCGAGCTGCTTGAGCGCCGTCAACATCACTGCAGTGTCGTCCGACTCCAACAGACCTTCAATCCGCGTCGTCCCTCGAGCCAGCGCAGACAATAACAAAACGCGATTTGAAATACTTTTCGATCCAGGCAGCGTCACGACACCTTGTGCGCGCTTAGCAGGAGGGAGATCCAAAAACGCCAAACGGCTCATGACCCAAGATCCTGCCAGTCACGACGTGCTTTAGACGCATGATCGAGCATCTGCTCAAGCCAAACAGCATCATTGTCACGCAGAGCATGTTCGGCGCGCTCGAAAACAGCTTTCAGCGCCTGCAACTCCGTGAGCATGGCCGATCGGTTAGCAATAAAAATATCGCGCCACATTTCAGGAGAGCCTTGTGCCACGCGCGTGAAGTCTTTGAAACCAGAGCCCGCTGTTTGTAACTTCAGCACTGCATCATCGCTGTGTGTGATGTACTCCATAAACAATGCTGCGACCCAGTGAGGCAGATGACTGATCGCGGCCACCACACCATCATGCTGCGAAGGATCAATCGACACCACATTGGCACCACACGCCAACCAAGCGGCCCGAACAGTCTCGACATCCTGCGGGTGATTTTCAACCAAAGGGGTCAGCATGACACGCCGTCCCGCATAAAGCCCCGCATCAGCTGCCTGAGGACCCTTTTCATGCGAACCTGCCATCGGATGTCCGGGAACAAACTGCGCAATGCGTGACTGCAACCCAGCTCGCGCAGCATCGATCACATTTTGCTTGGTACTTCCACCATCGGTAATAATGGTTTTAGAACCCAGCCAAGGCGCGAGTTCTTTAAAAATGGCTTCGAAAGCGCCCACGGGTGCCGCCACAAAAATCAAATCTGCGCGCTCAGCGGCTTGCTTGAAACTCACGATCTCGTCGATCAGGCCAAGTTTAGCGGCCTCTTGCAAAGTTTCCGGACGACGACCAGCTCCCAATACCGTTGCGACCGCTCCAGCTTGCTTGAGAGCCGCGGCAAATGAGCCTCCGATCAGGCCTACGCCGATCACGGCAAGGGTATTGATCTTGAAGGTACTCATGCGCCCGACTGCTTCATAATCGCCGTCAACGCATCAATGAACTTTTGATTTTCGTGCGACAAACCAATCGAAACCCTAAGCCAGTCAGGCAAGCCATCGCCTTTGACAGGACGAACGATCACGCCACGCTTGAGCAATTCGAGATTGAACTGCGCGGCGTCTCCAACCTTGACTAAAACAAAATTTGAATAACTGGGGATATAGGTCAAACCAAGCTTTTCAAACGCGCTTTGCAGCTGTGCTTTGCCAGCGCGGTTTACCTCGAAACTTTCTTTCAAGAATGCCGTGTCTCCGAGCGCGGCAATCGCGGCGGCTTGAGCAAGTGAGTTCACGTTGAAGGGCTGTCGCACTCTATTGAGCAAATCAGTCAATACGGGTTGGGCCACACCAAAACCAACACGCAAACCTGCCAAACCATAGGCTTTAGAGAAGCTTCTGGACACTAACAAATTGGGATACCGCTTAACCAAACCAATACTATCGACACGCAATTCGGGATCGAGAAACTCGTTATAGGCCTCATCCAGCACAACGGTGACACGAGAACCATGACGCTGAGCGACTGCGGCCAGAAATGACTCAATCGCCTCGTTGGACAAATACGTCCCTGTCGGATTATTCGGGTTGGCAATGAACACTAATCTTGTGTTGTCTTTGATCGCACGCAACATGGCTGGCAAATCATGACCGTGATCTTGTGCAGGCACGACCAGGTGTTCTGCACCGCGCGCCTGTGTGGCCAAGCGATAGACCACAAACGCAAACTGCGAGTAAACAACCGAGCTCCCCGGTTCGAGTAACGCAGAGGCGACTAATTCGAGGATATCGTTTGAGCCATTGCCCAAGGTCAACCAGTTTTGCGGCACGCCGTAGCGCTCGGAAAGCGCTTTTTTCAAATCAAAACCCGCAGGATCAGGGTAGCGACCCAAGCCGGCTACGGCCTCGGTAATCGCGCGCCGAGCGGACTCGGGCATCCCAAGGGGGTTTTCATTTGAAGCAAGCTTCACAATGCCAGCCGGGTCAAGCCCAAACTCGCGAGCAAGCTCTTCGATGGGCTTGCCAGCTTGGTAAGGAGCGATCGCTGCGATGTGCGGCGGCGGAATCAATACAGAGTCTTGAGCGGACATGATAGGGATACCAACAAAGCTAATTGGGGAAAACTCAGCGATCGAGATGCAGGCTCAACACTTGAACTCTCACTCGATCACCACAGGATCTACTGCGAAGGATAAGAACCCAGCAACTTGAAAAACGCACATTGAGATTCGAGCGTCGTCAATGCCTTTTTGACACGCGCATCGTCGCAATGGCCTTCGATGTCGACATAGAAATAATATTCCCATTGCCCCGTGCGTGCGGGCCTAGACTCGAAACGCGTCATTGAGACGCCATTTTCTGACAAGGGGGACAACATTTGATACACCGCGCCCGCGCGATTCGGCACGGCTAGAATCAAGCTTGTTTTATCGCGTCCGCTGGGAAGAATATCTAGTTTGCCGATCGCCAAAAAGCGTGTTTTGTTTTGAGAGTCATCTTGAATCCCAAGAGCAATGACCTCCAGGCCCCAAGTCTGCGCCGCAACATCGCTGGCAATTGCCGCAACCGACGGATCGAGTGAAGCGAGTCGGGCGGCCTCGGAGTTACTCGAGACAGGCTCTCGGACAATACCGGGATACTCCCGGTTGAGCCAGTTTTGGCACTGCGCCAACGCTTGAGGGTGCGCAAGTATCTTGGTGATGCCTTGCATGTTGCCCGATTTGGTCAAGAGGCAATGACGGATCAGCAATGAGCGTTCGCCCAAAATCCGCAAAGAGGAGCCCAATAGCAAGTCAAGCGTGCGGTTGACTGCACCCTCGGTCGAATTTTCCACGGGCACCATACCCACCTGCGCGGCACCCGCCTCGACAGACCTGAACACCTCATCGAACGAGGCACAAGCCAAACTGGTCACAGAGCGACCAAAATGCTCAAGGGCGGCCTGCTCTGAAAAAGACCCTGCAGGACCTAAAAAAGCAACGGTGAGTGATTGTTCTAGACCACGGCACGCAGAGATAATCTCCGTCCAAACCGAAGAGACAGCCTCAGCGGGGAAAGGCCCACGATTAAGTGTTTGCAGTTGACGAATGACTTGCGCCTCTCGCTCGGGCCTAAGCACAGGCCCTTGCGCATGATGCGCATGCTTGACCTCACCGACTTCCTGCGCTGTTTTCGCGCGCTTGTTCAGTAAATCAAGAATCTCGGCATCAATCTGATCGATTCGCTGCCGTAGCGGCAATAGCTGGGCTTGCAATGACTCATCCATGAGAGCGCTCGAAGTCCTTGAGATAGTCAATGAGTGCCACGACACCTTGTAGCGGCATGGCGTTATAAATAGAAGCGCGCATACCGCCCACGCTCTTGTGACCTTTTAACTGCATCAAACCACGCGCTTGAGCGCCAGCAAGGAACGCAGACTCGAGCTTGACATCTGGTAAGAAAAAAGGCGCATTCATGCGTGAGCGCACCGAGGAATGGACGGGCACCGTATAGAAAGCGCTTTGATCAAAATAATCATATAAAAGCGATGCTTTGGCGATGTTTTGCTGCTCCATCTCAGCCAGTCCACCTTGCTCCTTGAGCCATTTGAACACCAAACCGGCGATATAAATGGCATAGGTAGGTGGCGTGTTGAACATGGATTTTTCACGTTCAACATTCGCGTAATCAAAAGCCGTTGGACAAATGGGCAAGGCATGGCCAATCAAATCTCGCCGCACGATCACAATCGTCAATCCCGCAGGACCGGCATTTTTTTGAGCACCTGCAAAAATCATGCCCGTACTGGAGACTGGCATTGGGCGAGATAAAAAGTGCGAGGACGCATCCACGACCAAGGGCACTTCAGGCGCGCCAAGCTCGGCCATGATGGGCCAATCCATGGTTTCAACGCCACCAATCGTTTCATTGCTACATAAATGCAAATACGCAGCGTCCGGACGTACCTGCCAAGAGCGAGACTGGGGCAACCAAGTCCCTGGCGCCTGATTGTGACCTTTCAACATCGTCTCGACCGCATTGGTCGCCGCAATCTGGGCGTCACCGTAGCGTTGACATTCTTGGTATGCCTTTTTTGCCCAGATGCCGCTGATCACAAAATCAGCCTTAGGCTGCTGAACTCGACCGAGTAAGTTAAGCGGAATAATGGCATTTTCAGCAGTCGCGCCACCCTGCATAAACAGCACAGCGTAATCCTGAGAGATGCCGAGCAAGTCGCGCAAATCTGACTCAGCTTGAGTGCAGATTTCCACGAATTGTTGTCCGCGATGACTCATTTCCATCACGGACATGCCCGAGCCATGCCAATCCAGCATTTCCGCCGCTGCTTGCTTGAGTACCGACTCAGGCATTGCGGACGGCCCTGCAGAAAAGTTCCAGGGACGCGCCATATTAAGACTCCGATCCAGCCTCATCTGTGGTGCCTGCTGAAGCACCTGGCTGAGCAGACTGATCAGCTGCCGCGGCTTGATCTTCATCAGCCTCGTCATCCACATCGCTTTCTACGACCCGACGTACACCAGACAACTCGCTGCCGTCATCAACGCTAATCAGCGTGACGCCTTGCGTTGCGCGACCCATTTCACGAATCTCCGCCACACGGGTACGCACTAACACGCCACCCGTTGTGATCAGCATGATTTCATCTGTCGCGTTTGCCAGCACCGCACCAACAACCTTACCGTTACGCGCCGAAGTCTGGATGGCGATCATGCCCTTGGTACCGCGACCGTGGCGTGTGTACTCTGCAATCGGCGTACGTTTGCCAAAGCCATTTTGCGTTGCGGTCAACACTGTTTGTGTCTCGTCGCCCGACACCAGCATGGCGATCACATTTTGACCGTCCTCGAGCATCATGCCACGCACACCACGAGCATTGCGGCCCATTGGGCGCACGTCATTTTCGTCAAAGCGCACCGCCTTGCCTGAGTCGGAGAACAACATCACATCGTGTTTTCCATCCGTCAGTTCGGCACCGATCAGGAAGTCACCCTCGTCGAGATCGACGGCGATGATGCCTGCCTTGCGCGGGTTGGAGAAATCAGACAAGGGCGTCTTTTTCACCGTACCGCGCGAAGTCGCCATAAAGACCGTTTGATCCTCGCTGAAAGCTTTAATCGGCAGTACCACTGTAATTTTTTCGCCATCGATCAGCGGGAACATATTGACGATTGGCTTGCCACGCGAAATACGCGTGCCTTGTGGAACTTCCCAAACCTTGAGCCAATACACCCGACCTCGGTCGGAAAAGCACAATAAATAATCATGCGTATTCGCGATAAAGAGCTGATCAATCCAATCGTTCTCTTTAGTGGCTGTCGCTTGCTTGCCGCGACCACCACGCTTTTGAGCGCGGTATTCAGACAGAGGCTGGCTCTTGACATAACCACCGTTGGACAAGGTCACCACCATATCGGCCGGTGTAATCAAATCCTCGGTATCAAGCTCTGTGGCATTTAACTCAATATCCGAACGTCGCGCATCCTTGGCATTGATGGAGAACTCAGTCTTGATCGCCTGAAGCTCGTCACTGATGATGACCGTGATGCGCTCGGGCTTTGCCAGAATATCCAACAGATCAAGAATCGTGTCCATCACGGACTTGTACTCGCTGACGATCTTGTCCTGCTCAAGTCCTGTCAAACGCTGTAAGCGCATGTTTAGGATTTCTTGGGCCTGCGTTTCGCTCAAGCGATACAGACCATCGGCTTGCAAGCCAAAGACGTCAGGTAAGTTGTCGGGGCGATAGGCCGCACGCCCTCCCACAGCCTCTGTATCCGCACGCGACAACATCTCGCGCACTAAAGAAGAGTCCCAAGACTTGTCCATCAAGTCCTGACGCGCCACTGGCGGCGTTGGAGCGGCCTTGATGATGGCGATGAAGTCATCGATATTGGCCAACGCAACAGCCAAGCCCTCAAGCACGTGACCGCGCTCGCGTGCTTTGCGCAACTGGAATACTGTGCGACGCGTTACTACCTCGCGACGGTGTGAGAGGAAATACTCCACCATCTGTTTGAGATTGAGTAAGCGCGGCTGACCGTCCACCAAAGCAACCAGGTTCATACCAAAGGTATCCTGGAGCTGGGTGTGCTTGTAGAGATTGTTGAGAATGACCTCGGGCACCTCTCCGCGCTTGAGTTCGATGACAAGACGCATACCGTCTTTGTCAGACTCATCGCGAATATCGGAAATGCCTTCGACTTTCTTTTCGTTCACCAGCTCAGCGATACGCTCTTGCAACGTCTTTTTATTGACTTGATAAGGAAGGGCATCCACCACAATCGACTGACGATTGTTACCAATGTCTTCGAAGTGCGTCTTAGCGCGCATAATGACGCGGCCGCGACCTGTGCGATAACCTTCGCGCACACCAACGATGCCGTAAATGATGCCGCCCGTTGGAAAGTCTGGCGCAGGGATGAGCTCGATCAGCTCATCAATGGTGCACTCTGGATTGCGCAAACAATACAAGCAACCATCAATGACCTCAGCCAAATTATGTGGCGGGATATTGGTCGCCATGCCGACGGCAATGCCGGAGCTCCCGTTGACAAGCAGGTTGGGCAATCGCGAGGGCAACAGCAACGGCTCATGCTCACTACCGTCATAGTTGGGCCCGAAGTCGACCGTTTCCTGATCGATGTCCGCCAAAAGCTCGTGGGCGATTTTCGCCAAACGAATTTCGGTATATCGCATCGCTGCGGCGCTGTCGCCATCGACGGAGCCAAAGTTACCCTGGCCATCCACCAACATATAGCGCAATGAAAAATCCTGCGCCATACGAACGATCGTGTCGTAAACGGCTTGGTCACCATGTGGGTGATATTTACCGATCACATCGCCCACAATACGCGCAGATTTTTTATAAGCGCGGTTCCAGTCGTTATTGAGTTCGTGCATCGCAAACAACACGCGACGGTGCACAGGCTTGAGACCATCCCGGACATCCGGGAGGGCGCGCCCAACGATCACGCTCATTGCATAATCGAGATAACTGCGGCGCATTTCTTCTTCGAGTGATATCGGAAGAGTTTCCTTGGCAAAGGAATCCATAAAGTTCGCAACAAATGACAGCGGTTGAAAACCCGAGACGGGGTCGAAATGGTAAAAATTAACTAAATAAGACTAGCCTAGGATTCTACACCGGCACTCGCCTAGGCGTTGTAGCTTGGGTTTACCTTTACATATAGTCAGGATTTCAGGTTTTTGCCCTGCCCGGATCGGCGACTCTCTTTAGACACTGGCTGCAGAAATCAAAAAAAAATCCAAAATTCTCTGAACTTTTCTGAAACCACTCGGTCAGACTTGTCATTCTCTATTGAGGAGGCTTTGCCCTACCCAATCAAAACCGCAGATTTTCGACATGAAAATCTTGTGAAATTGCGTCCAAACGTAATTTTTTGTTGCCAAAAACCAACAAGAAAGTCCTGTTAAGGGTATAAATACGCATATCGACGCACTAAGAGCATGAGAAGAGTGACTAAACACCATTAAATGCCTTAAGATTCGATCAGCACTCAGGAAACCCAGCGGGTATTTATAAAATAGTACTCACTGTGTTGCTATAATGGACCCGTTTCCTGATGTATTTTTATTTGCGGCGGGGGTTCGCTGCGAGTCACTTATCCAGCTTCAAGCTCAACGAGGAGAAACATGAACAAACCCTCCAAATTCGCTCTGGCACTCGCCTTTGCTGCATTCACAGCAACTGGCG
>JBILJA010000056.1:0-14326 GCA_044368775.1 Burkholderiaceae bacterium | reverse complement strand
AACGCCGCTGAGATCGTCGTAACCGGTAATAAGTCGCAAGACAAAAAATATTTCCGTCACACGACATACCCAGGTGGTATTCGCGAAACGAACTTTGCAAAAATGCAAGAGCGTTTTCCGGGTCGTGCAGTCCAGAAGGCCGTCAAGGGCATGTTGCCCAAGGGCCCTTTGGGTTACGCGATGATCAAAAAGCTGAAGGTCTATGCTGGTGCTGAGCATCCGCACTCTGCCCAACAGCCACAGCCCCTCGAATTTTAAGGATAGGCCATGATCGGTAATTGGAATTACGGAACCGGCCGCCGCAAGACTTCGGTGGCTCGCGTCTTCATGAAAAAAGGTGCAGGCAAGATCGTCGTCAATGGCAAGCCCGTTGATGAGTACTTTGCCCGTGAAACAGGTCGCATGGTGGTGCGTCAGCCTCTTGAGCTGACCGGTCACACTGCGTCGTTTGACTTTCATATCAATGTGCACGGTGGCGGCGAAAGCGGTCAAGCGGGCGCAGTGCGTCACGGTATTACCCGTGCGCTGATTGACTATGATGCAACACTCAAGCCCTCGCTGTCGAAAGCAGGCTTTGTCACTCGTGATGCACGTGAAGTCGAACGTAAGAAAGTTGGTTTCCACAAAGCACGACGTCGGAAACAGTTCAGCAAGCGTTAATCACGCATGCAAGACAAAAAACAGACCGCGCAAGCGGTCTGTTTTTTTTGGTACTCATGGGATAATGTTGGCATCATTCCAATCGTGCAGCCGTACGCGGCGGATTCACAGGAGCACACGCATGACACAAACATCAACAAAACGCATCAAGGTTGGCATTGTGGGCGGCACGGGTTATACCGGTGTCGAACTGTTGCGTATTTTGTCCCAGCATCCCCAGGTTGATCTCCATGCGATCACCTCCCGCAAAGAAGACGGGATGCCTGTGGCTGAGATGTTTCCCAACCTGAGAGGACATGTCAGTCTGGCGTTTTCTTCGCCAGATAAGGCGCCTTTGACAGGTTGTGATGTCGTATTTTTTGCAACACCACATGGTGTGGCGATGAGTCAGGCCAAGGAGTTGCTTGCTGCGGGTGTGCGCATCATTGACTTGGCTTCGGATTTTCGTCTCAAGGACATTCCGACGTTTGAGCATTGGTACAAGATTCCACATACGTGTCCCGAGGTGTTGGATGAGGCCGTGTATGGTTTGGTGGAGCTCAACCGCGAAGCGATTGCTCGGGCTCGCGTGATCGGCAACCCAGGTTGTTATCCCACGACGATTTTGTTGGGCTTGGCGCCTTTGCTGGGTGGTCAAGCTTTAATCGATACGTCGGACATCATTTCTGACTCCAAATCCGGTGTCAGCGGCGCAGGTCGCAAGGCTGAAGTCGGTATGTTGTTTTCCGAAGCGAGCGACAATTTCAAAGCCTACGGCGTCGCTGGCCACCGCCACCATCCCGAAATCAAAGCGCAGCTCGATCTCATGGCTGGGACTTCGGTCGGCTTGACCTTTGTGCCACACCTTGTGCCGATGATTCGCGGCATGTTGAGCACAATCTATGTGCGCATTCTGCCCGAGGCGCGTGAGACCGATTTTCAAGCCCTGTTTGAAAAGCGCTATGCCAATGAGGCATTTGTCGACGTCATGCCTGCAGGCAGTTTGCCAGATACACGTTCTGTGCGCGCCTCCAATGCCTTGCGTATTGCCTTGCATCGTCCAGGGAATGGCGATCGTCTGATTATCTTGGTTGTTCAGGACAATCTCGTCAAAGGCGCGGCGGGTCAAGCGATTCAAAACATGAACTTGATGTTTGGTTTGCCAGATACGGTCGGTCTGAATCAGGTTGCGATTTTGCCTTGAGGACCTTGTCTTGAGCGGACCTTTTGACAGCAGGTTTCCCTTTAAAACGCTGATATTTTGGGTGTTGGGGGCGTTTGCTTTGATTGCCGCTGGCCTTGTTGCAGGTATATTTTTGTCTCAACGCTCAGGGTCGGATGCGCTGGCATTGCAGTCACGAACGCAGCAAGCCTTGCAGGCACAAGTACGTGTGGATCTGGAGGCTCAAGTTGCCGAGGCTCTTGCGCGCGCTCAGCAAGTGCGCAACGAACTCACCATCGAGCAAGCGGCACGCACCGAGCTTGAAAAAAGCCTCGCGGCTCTACAGGAGGAGCTGGGTCGATCCAAGGACCATTTGGCGTTTTACGAACAGCTTTTGCCGCCGGGTCCACAAGGTGCAATCGCTTTGCGTGCTGTCGAATTCGAGAAACAGAATCAGACCCTTGCCTTCAGAGTGCTGCTGATGCGCAGTGGCAAGCCAGGTGAACGTTTCAATGGCCGTCTACAGTTTGTGGCGAATGGCCTTAAAGACGGCAAAGAGGTCACGGCAGTGTTGGAGCCTTCGCAGCGCGTTATGAATACCGGCGCTTCGAAAACCCCTCTCAATACGCTTGGTGCAGCGACGCAGGGGGAGGATAGTCTCACGTTAAGTTTTGACCAATTTCAGCGTAGTCAGGGTGTGCTTGCTCTACCAAAGGACTTTCAGCCAACCTCTGTGGTGGTGAGTATTTTGTCGGGTGAGATTGTCCTTGCTTCGCGCAAGGTTGATCTTTAGTTTCAGCGTAGAGTTGCGGTATAGTTGAGCAACTTAGTCGGGTATGTCCGACATCAGATTTATTTAGAAAGTTGCCCTTTAGCAGGGCAGGAGCCAAACATGAGCACATTGAGCCAAACTGTTGATCTTCAGGCACCCCCTACGCCTATCCTGTTCACGGATTCTGCTGCGGCAAAGGTCAAAGACCTGTTGATTGAAGAAGGCAACGCCAACCTCAAGCTCCGCGTGTTTGTTCAGGGCGGAGGTTGTTCGGGTTTTCAGTACGGATTCACGTTTGACGAGGACGTCAACGATGATGACACGACCTTGGAAAAAAATGGTGTGGCCTTGCTAGTTGATCCGATGAGTTTTCAGTACTTGGTCGGTGCTGAGATTGACTACAAAGAAGACATCGAAGGCTCACAATTCGTCATTCGCAATCCAAACGCGACGACGACCTGTGGATGCGGATCGTCGTTCTCGGTCTAAAGTGACGGTCGCTCGGACAAAAGTGCTTGCCACCTAGGCCGGCCAGCAGGCGCCAAGTATGCGCGGACCTGCCGCTCCGGTGACGGCCGGTTGGCCTGCTGTCACACCGTGTTGATGTGCCCAAGCGAGCCAAGCAAAAGCGAGCGCCTCGACATCCTGTGTTTCAATGCCCAATCTCTGCGTGGTGCGAACGGGGCAGGGTATCAATTTTTGTAAGTCCAGCATGAGTGCCGTATTGCGTGCGCCACCTCCACACACCAAGACCTCTTGCACATCGCTCGCATACGTGCGTAAGCATTGAGCAACCGTTTCTGCGGTAAGAAGCCGCAGGGTTGCCTGAATGTTTTGTTTGTCAGTGTCCGTGAGCGCGTCGGGTTGATGGGTATCCATCCCAAATTGAATCAGACGCTTTTCGAGCCACTCACGATTAAAGAGGTCTCGCCCCGTTGATTTTGGGGCCGGCTGTGCGAACCAAGGCTCCGAGTTAAGGAGCACTGAGAGCAAGTCTCTATTAGGCTCTCCAGCATCACCCCAGGCGCCGTTTTGATCAAAGTTGCGTCCCGTGTGCTGCGCGCACCACATATCCATCAGCACATTGGCGGGCCCTGTATCAAAACCAAAGGGGGGCTGCTGTGGTCTGAGGACGGTGATGTTGGCGATCCCGCCAAGATTCACGATGACGCGCGTATGCGGTGCAGAAAAAATACCGGCATGGAAAATGGGGACGAGAGGCGCACCTTGACCACCAGCAGCTACGTCCCGACTTCTGAAGTCAGCGATCACGCTGATGCCGGTGAGTTCGGCGAGAAGGGCAGGCGCATTGAGTTGAATGGTGTAGCCGAGTTCAGGTCGATGCCTGACGGTTTGACCATGCGCCCCGAGTGCAGAGACCTGCTTGGGCGAAACCCCGGCCAGAGCAAGGGCATGTTCGACGGCTTGAGCGTAAAGCTTCACTAGGGTGTTGGCCGCGAGTGCAGCGCGGCCAAGCTCGTCAAGACCACTCGCATTCAAGGCGAGCAATTCGGCTTGCAGAGCAGGCGGGAAATCGATCGAAGAGCGAGAGAGTAAGGTCGGATGACCATGCGAATCAAAGCTCGCAAGCACAGCGTCCACGCCATCTAGGCTTGTACCGGACATGAGCCCTAGGTAGAGCGAAGTCGCAGCCAAGAGGACTTAAATCCGTTAGCGACGCGCAATACTGCTGGTTTCGGGCACGGCTTCCTGAAACTTGGCGAGCACTTGCAGTTGCTGTTTAAAGGGGGCTACAACCTGAGCGAATTGCTCGCGATGCTCATCGGCGAGCGGTTTGCCCGTTGGCATATTTGCCGTGGCAGTCAGTGGATCGATAGGCTTGTCGGCGACACGGAATTCGTAATGAAGATGGGGGCCGGTCGACCACCCCGTCGAGCCCACGTAGCCAATCAAATCACCTTGCGAGACCTTCATGCCCGCCTTAAGGCCCGCAGCGAAGCGACTCTGGTGAGCATAGAGGGTTGTAATCCTGCTGTGGTGCTTCAGGATCACGGTGTTGCCATAGCCATTTTGCCATCCCACGAAATCGACGGTGCCATCGGCGGTGGCGTGAATTGGGGTCCCGGTGGGGGCGGCATAATCAACACCGGCGTGGTGGCCAGACCAAGCCTGTAGGCCAGGCAGTTTGCGCATGCCAAAGGTCGAGCTGATACGTGAAAATTTAAGTGAGTTGCGCAGAAAGGCGCCTCGCAAGCTTTCACCTTCGAGGTTGTAGTAGCTTCCACTTTCGCCATCGGGGCTAAACCAAACGGCGTTATAGGTCTTTCCACCGTTGATAAATTCGAGCGCCAACACGCGACCTGTCCCGGCGTTACGACCACCGATTGTGCGAGTTTCGTACACCACGCGGAACTGATCGCCTGTACGCAGGCCACGCAAAAAGTCGACTTTATTGCTCAATACGTCGGCCATTTGCAACGTGATGCCGTCGGGAATGCCGGCAATATCAGTCGCTGCGAACAAAGAGGAGCGGATGGTGCCAACGGCGACTTCGACGTGTGTTTCTAAGGGCTGTAGGAGTTCTTCGGCGACAAAGCCACCCTTGATCGCGGTGATTTGCAGGGTTCTTGCGATGCCCGGCCCATTCGTTTCGGCATTAGGGGTATGGTAGTAGCGCACCCACAATAGATCGCCATTGTCATCGGTGGCGGCTTGCACCGAGCGCCCCACAATCAATCTGTAGACCGAGCGCGCCTTGGGCTCACGCGTCAGGAAACTGAGTAAATTGGCATCTGAAATGTCCAGGCGCTTTAGGACCGTCGCAAGCGTGTCCCCCGAGCGAATACGCGTTTCCGTGATGAAAGGCGTTTCCTCTGCTACTTGTTCGGTGACAGCGGCTTCGACTGGAGCGGGCACTGGAACGATATTGAGTACGAGATTTTGTTCGGGAGCGACGAGCTCGGTTTTGAGGGCGGTATGAGCGCCGGGTAAGACAGTGGATGTGTCCATGCTAGAGGGCTGCATGAAACCAAAGGCCACCGCACCCAACCCCAAAACCAGCACAGAACTGATCAACACACCTCGCACCAAGCCAGAGCGACTCTCTTGCTGCCCGGACAGCGGTAAAGCCGCTGGCACGAAGCTTGGTTTGGAGGTCGAGTGATTCTTAAAACGCATCAGGTGGAAATCCTCTGTACTGAATTGGGTACTTGTTTACAGATAAAACGATGCTTAAACACCACACTCATGCCGGATTTAGCGTGGCAGAGCAAGATTAGTTTGCGTATGATGTCAGTCTTGTAAAAAAGTATGTTAGCCGATTTCGAGCGATCCAACAGCTTTTTTTGTCACTTTCACCGATCAAATTGGCTTACTTCTTTTATGTTGACGACAAAATACGCTATTACCCCTGAAATTGAGGCTAATTTACGAATAGTCGAGCGCGGGTGCGACGAGCTGTTAGTCAAGACCGAATTTGCGCAAAAACTCGCGCGCAGTCAAGCCACTGGAATACCGCTGAGAGTCAAGCTGGGCTTGGATCCTACGGCACCGGATATTCACCTTGGGCACACCGTCGTGCTCAACAAAATGCGTCAATTGCAGAACCTTGGCCATACGGTCATTTTCCTCATTGGCGACTTTACTTCCATGATTGGGGATCCTTCGGGGCGTAATTCAACCCGTCCCCCCCTCACGCGCGAGCAGATTGAGGAAAATGCCCGAACTTATTATGCGCAGGCGAGCTTAGTGTTGGATCCTGCCCGGACCGAGATTCGGTACAACTCTGAGTGGTGCGATCCTCTGGGCGCGCGCGGGATAATCCAGCTGGCATCGCGCTACACCGTGGCCCGTATGATGGAGCGTGACGACTTTACCAAGCGCTTCAAGGCGGGCGTGCCGATCTCTGTGCATGAGTTTCTATACCCTTTGATGCAAGGTTATGACTCGGTGGCCCTGAAATCGGACCTGGAACTCGGCGGAACGGACCAGAAATTTAATCTATTGGTCGGTCGAGAGCTCCAAAAAGAATATGGCCAAGAGCCTCAGTGCATTTTGACGATGCCTTTGCTCGAGGGCACAGATGGCGTAGAAAAGATGTCCAAGTCCAAAAATAATTACATCGGAATTGGGGAAGCCCCAGAGTCGATGTTCGGCAAAATCATGTCTATTTCTGACACGTTAATGTGGAAATACTTCGATTTGCTGTCGTTTCGCAGTATCGAAGAGGTGGCTGCCTTGCGTGCGGAGACCGAATCAGGCCGTAACCCACGGGACGCCAAGGTGATGTTGGGTCAGGAGATCGTGACGCGCTTCCATTCTCAGGCGGCGGCCGAGGCGGCATTGGGGGCTTTTGAAGCGCGGTTCCGGGATGGCGCCGTGCCTGAAAACATGCCAGAAGTCACCGTTGCGGGTGCCCCTGTCGGGATTTTGAAGTTATTGCGCGAGGCCGCATTGGTGACCTCGGGTGCCGAGGCTCAGCGCAACGTTGAGCAAGGTGGTGTACGGGTAGATGGTGACCGAGTCGAGGACAAGTCTTTGCAACTCGGTGCAGGTACTTATGTGATTCAGGTCGGAAAGCGCAAGTTTGCCCGAGTGACTGTCGCCTAATCTACCCTAGGCGGTCTGTGCCATCTAGTCTGGCGCATCGCAGTACACTATACCCATTCGGTTTTCGTCCTTTTATTTTGCCAGGATTCCTATGTTTGATCGCAAACTCACCTTAGACCGCGTTGACCCAGAAGTTTGGTCCGCCATTCAAAAAGAAGATACTCGGCAAGAACAGCATATTGAGCTGATCGCGTCGGAAA
The DNA here is from genome assembly GCA_044368775.1 of Burkholderiaceae bacterium. GTDB lineage: Bacteria > Pseudomonadota > Gammaproteobacteria > Burkholderiales > Burkholderiaceae_B > Zwartia. The sequence goes on along the minus strand of JBILJA010000056.1, from coordinate 6,984 downwards.
ATTACGCAAGCCCCGCCGTGATGCAGGCGCAGGGTACGCAGATGACCAACAAATACGCCGAAGGTTACCCAGGCAAGCGTTACTACGGCGGTTGCGAGTATGTGGATATTGTTGAGCAGCTCGCCATTGATCGTCTGAAGTCCCTATTCGGTGCTGAGGCCGCAAACGTGCAGCCCAATTCCGGCTCACAGGCCAACCAAGCTGTATATCTGGCTTTTCTAAAGCCAGGTGACTCCGTGCTGGGGATGAGTTTGGCCGAAGGCGGCCACTTGACGCATGGCGCTTCGGTCAATGCCTCGGGCAAGCTTTACAACTTTCATCAGTACGGTTTGGATGCGAATGAGGTGTTGGATTACGACAAGGTCGAAGCACTCGCCAAAACCCAAAAACCCAAGATGATCGTTGCGGGAGCATCGGCGTATTCGTTGCGGATGGATTTCGAGCGTCTTGCACGTATTGCCAAAGACAACGGCGCCTTGCTGCTGGTCGATGTGGCCCACTACTCAGGATTGGTGGCTGGCGGTGCCTATCCCAACCCCGTCCCCCACGCTGACTTTGTGACGTCCACGACGCACAAATCTTTACGTGGCCCTCGTGGTGGAGTGATCATGATGAAAGCCGAATATGAAAAGGCGATCAACTCCGCTATTTTCCCTGGCATTCAAGGGGGTCCGTTGATGCATGTGATCGCTGCCAAGGCCGTGGCTTTCCGCGAGGCTGCAACCCCAGAGTTCAAGGCCTACGCAGCCCAAGTTGTGAAAAACGCGCAAGTATTAGCTGAAACACTGGTCAAGCGTGGTTTGCGTATCGTCTCTGGTCGTACTGAAAGCCACGTCATGTTGGTGGACCTGCGCGCCAAGGGCATTACGGGTAAAGAAGCCGAAGCAGTATTGGGTGATGCACACATCACTGTCAACAAAAATGCGATCCCGAACGATCCAGAAAAACCCTTCGTAACGAGTGGGATCCGTTTAGGTACGCCTGCGATGACCACGCGTGGTTTCAAAGAAACCGAAGCACAGCTCACGGGCAATCTGATTGCCGATGTCTTTGACAACCCCCGTGACCCTGCGAATATCAAATCGGTGCGTGAGCGCGTGAATGCGTTGACAGCATCGTTCCCGGTTTACCGTTAATCAGCGGGCAGCGCAGCGCGTTGCCCTGAGTATTTTGATCAAGGCGACTTCATGAAATGTCCCTTTTGCGGGCATGCCGATACACAAGTCATCGACTCGCGTGGTGCGGATGAAGGAGACTTTATCCGCCGTCGCAGGAGATGTCCTTCTTGTGATCGAAGATTTACGACTTACGAGCGTGCTGAGCTCGCGATGCCGACGATCGTCAAGAGAAATGGCAGCAGAAATGAGTACGAAGCTTCTAAGCTTCGTGCAAGTCTGTCTTTGGCTTTGCGTAAACGTCCTGTCAGCACTGAAGAGGTCGACGCAGTGGTGGCTCGCATCGAGGAGCGCTTGCTGACTAGCGGGCAGCGCGAGGTTTCGACCGAGTTTTTGGGTGAGCTTGTCATGAATGAATTAAAAAAGCTCGATAAGGTGGCCTACGTGCGCTTTGCTTCCGTTTACAAAAGTTTCGAAGACATCGGTGAGTTTGTCGAAGCAATACGCGAGATGCAGGGCCCGCCCGTGCAGCGTAAAACTTGAATATGAAATCCTCTCAGTCCGTCGACGCACGCAATCCCGATCAAGACGTATTTTTTATGCGCCAGGCGCTCGCGCTCGCTGAAGGAGCGCTCTATGTGCCTTCACCCAACCCACGGGTCGGTTGCGTTATTGTGCGTGACGCGCAGGTGATTGGTCGCGGCGCCACGCAGGCCGTTGGTTCCCATCATGCAGAGGTGATGGCACTTCAAGATATGCGCGCGCGCGGCTTGACTGCCGAAGGTGCGACGGTCTACATCACGCTCGAGCCTTGTAGTCATCATGGTCGCACTCCACCCTGCGTTGATGCGTTGATTGCTGCGGGACCTGCACGCGTTGTCTTTGCACACTTCGACCCCAATCCTCATGTGGCTGGGCGCGGGATGCGTTTGTTACGTGAGGCAGGCATCGAGGTCAATGTGGGGGTGTGTGCGGATCTCGCACTTGCCATCAATCCGGGATTTGTCTCGCGTATGACGCGGGGTGTCCCGTATGTCTGGATGAAAATCGCCGCCTCGCTCGATGGAAGAACTGCACTGTCCAATGGTGTTTCGCAATGGATCACAGGTTCGGAAGCGCGTGCGGACGGACATCACTGGCGCGCACGCAGTTGCGTGGTGATGACGGGTATTGGTACTGTCCGTGCGGATGATCCGCAAATGAATGTGCGGCATGTGGTGACGGCGCGCCAGCCTCGCCGTGCTGTGATTGACCCGGGCTTTGATATCAACGAAGACGCTGCCATCTTGAAGGGTGAGGGGGCGATCGTTTTTACGGGCGATCAAAACGCGGAGAAGTTTGCGCGCTTGACGGATCGAGGTGTGCAGGTAGTCTATGTACCCGAAGACGATGTGCCCGCGAACGGTCGCGCGCGTCGTCGCGTCGATATGCGCGCGATGATGAAATGGCTCGGTGAGCACGACGCAAACGAGGTACATATCGAGGCGGGCTCGGGTTTGAATGGTGCGCTCCTCAATGCTGACTGTGTCGATGAGTTGCTGGTGTACTTGGCTCCCACCTTGTTAGGCGAGGGGATGGGTATGGCGCAATTACCAACGCTCACCAAGCTCGAGGGTGTGCAACGCTTTGAGTTTATAGACCTCAAGCAACTCGGTCCCGACGTTCGTTTGCGTGCTCGGTTGCCTGAGCACTGGCGCGAGCTGATGCAAAAAATCCATTTGACCGAACACAGGACAGGACAAGCACTTTAATGTTTACAGGCATCGTCGCGGCCGTGGGTCGCATTGAAAAAATTGAACCTTTCGCGGGCGATCAAGCCGCTGCGGGTGTGCACCTGACGATTCATGCGGGCGGCTTGGATCTGAGCGATGTCGGTTTAGGCGACTCGATTGCGATCCAAGGTGCTTGTATGACGGTAGTATCCAAGCATGCCGAGGGATTTGCCGTCGACGTCTCGCGTGAGAGTTTGCGCCTGACCATGGGGCTAGATGCCCAAGGTGCGGTCAATCTTGAAAAGTCTTTACGGGTGGGTGACCAGATCGGTGGTCACATCGTCTCTGGCCATGTTGATGGCTTAGGCGAGGTGGTGAAGTTTGAGCCGGTTGGTGAGTCTTGGGAGTTGATTGTGCAGGCTCCCGCTTCCTTAGGTCCTTTTTTGGCCTACAAGGGCTCAATCACGGTCAATGGCGTGAGTTTGACGGTCAACCGTGTCGAAGACTTGGCCGGCGGGACGCAGTTCAGCATCAATCTGATTCCGCACACGATTGCCGTGACGACTTTGCAATATCTCAAGGTCGGCGAGAGGGTCAATCTCGAGGTGGATACGATCGCGCGTTATGTCCAGAGGATGCTGTCTTTTCCCCGTTGATGCTAGAATAGCGGGCTGTAGTGAAAACGGACAGGTGGCCGAGCGGTTGAAGGCGCACGCCTGGAAAGCGTGTATACGTTCAAAGCGTATCGGGGGTTCGAATCCCCCTCTGTCCGCCAGTAAGTCAAGTAAATCAAGCACCTTCGGGTGCTTTTTGTTTTTTCCCCACCATTTTCCCCGCAGTGAGAGATTAAACAACGACAAACTTTTGGGTAAATCGACGGCTTCGTTGTGCAGACCTATGCACTGTATTTTGCTAAAAGATACTGTTCGGGCTTGATGATCCGGAGGTTAAAAGCCACCCTTTACCCTTTCTGACGTGGTGGTATACCCGTTGTATATTTGAGCAATTAAGCAGGATTGATTATTAAAACTTTGATGTCGGATATTTTGATGCGCTTACTCTTTGTAACTTTTTTTATCGTCGCTCTTACTGGCTGTGTTGCACCCGCTGTAAAAGTAACTGCACCGCTCGATGCCGCCCAGAGCAATAAGGATGCTAGTGCTCGGACGATTCAAAAGTCGGAGCTTGCTATCGTGCTGCTCCACGGAAAATGGGGTATGCCACCGGCGCCACTAGTTCAACAATTTCGAGAGGCTGGCTATAAGGTTGTTTCCCCAGAGATGGGGTGGAGTCGTGAGATGGCTTATTCAATCAGCTACGAGACCTCTTTGCAGCGAGTCAGCGCGGAAGTCGAGTCTTTGCGGCAGCAGGGGTTTAAGAAGATCGTTCTTGGCGGCCAAAGTTTTGGTGCTAATGGTGCTTTAGCATACGCCTCTAAGTACTCCAATGTCGATGCACTTTTGTTGTTTGCACCGGGTCACAATCCCGACATCGACCGAAATCGCAATCCCACCAAAGTGAATGAAGCAAAGGCGCTTATTTCTTCAGCTCAGCCAGACAAGTTGATTACCTTTACGGATTTCAATGATGGCAATCGAACTAGAGATTTTTCAACTTCACCACAAGCGTATCTGTCTTACTTTGATCCCGATGGCTTGGCTTCAATGCCTAAAACGGCAACAAATCAAAAGAAGGCAATCCCAGTTCTGGTTTTTATGGGGCATTCCGATTGGGTAACGCGGCAAGGTATCTGGTACTTTTTTAACCGACTTCCAAAACACCCCGCCAATAAATATGTGGTCAGTAATGCGGAGCATCGTCAAGTTCCACAGGCCTCATTTCCGTCAGCACTTCAATGGGTAGAGTCTAACGTGCTGAAATGAAGTCAGCATTGCTGCCATACCCCATCCTGTTAATTTGCCGAGTCACGACTTAGAGGTACTGATTGCCGATTTTGTATGACAGATCAGTAAGTTAAGAGCGTCAAGGCTTGCCAAGGCGACTCAATGGCTATTAAGGCGTTACTAAGCATCTAGTTGACCCTCTGTCCGTCAGTCATTCAATCAATCGGCTTTTTACAGCCTACGTCGCATCACTACCATCATGTAACGCATCACCCCGCGGCGATGACAGACGGTCAAAGCATTGCCGCCGATCATGTTGGCAAACCTTGGAATGCTCGCCAACCCGAGCCAATCGAGCGGCGGTGCTATAAAGTTAAGCGTAAAGTCCCAAGGTTGGTAAAGCCGCAGAAACTCTCCCAAGTCTTGATGTTCCACGACCTCAAAACCGGATGTGTCCGCTTGATCTAATACTTGGCTGACGGTTGGTACATGCCCCATGCGCCAGCCGCGTTTAAAGGCATCCAGCAGCCTCATATCCTTGTGCGTCAGATTGGAACCATCTCCGGCGAGCATGTCATCAACCAAAATGACGATGCCACCAGGCAAGACATGCTGGCGAGCAGCTTCAAAAAAAACGGGTAGGCTTGGTAGATGGGTATGACTCTCGATGGCAATGACCAATTCGCTGCGAGGCGCAGAATCGATGAGTGTGAAATCCCCTTGCTTGATTTCGCATTGATCTTGGAGTTGTCGTTGCGCGGCCAGATCTTGAGCAATTTGTACCTGAGCGAGGCTCAAGGTGTAACCCGTTAACTTCGAGTGAGGCCAGCACCGCGCTAAGTGAAATAGGCTACCACCCACACCACACCCCAGGTCTGTCACGGAGACAGGTGAATGTCCCAGTGCATCGACGGCTGCTTGAGCGACCAAATCATTGATATGAGCGGCAGCCGCTGCAGGGGTCTCCATGCCGGGCGCCCAAAGCTTGCGGTGAATCGCAACCGCTTCGCCGGTGTCACTACTTGCCAAGAACTGTCGCGTGTTGGAGTCGTAGTATTGCGCGACGTGATCAACCTTCGACTTGTTTATCAACTTAGACAACCTGTTTGCATGGCACTTGCGCTTCGAACCAGTCCGCGATTTGTTCAGGCCGCATAAAGGTCGTTTTGGGACTGGCGATCAGGCTGTCAAGCATGTTTTCAAACTCACCGAAACGATGAGGTACCCCCATGAGATGGGGGTGTAGTCCAAGCGCCAGGACTCTGGGTCGTCGAGCGGATTCTTTTTCAAAGAGACTCAAGGTCCGTTGCGTGCGATCTAGAAACTGTCCAGTCGCGTGCTTTTCGATGGCGTAAATAATTGAGTCATTGAGCTCAAGGTTGTAGGGCATGCTCAGTAGAGGGCCGTGATCGGTACGCATCCAATTGGGCAGATCATCCATGCACCAGTCCAGCACGTAACGAACACCCTCAGCTTTCAGGATATCGGGGCTACGCACGGTCTCGCGTAAACCGGGACTCAGCCAGCCGGACACGGCTTGGCCAGTAAAGCCCCGCAGTTTCGCGAGAGTTTGTGCCACGACTTCTTCTTCGGTGCCGGCTTGTTGAATCGATTTTTGGTGCATGCCGTGACCAATAAACTCCCAGCCAGCTTTTAGCATGGCTTCGGCCGCACCGGGATAGGCATCAATCACGCTGGCGTTAATACTGGTCGAGGCGGGCAGCCCTCGCTGTTGGATCGCCTCGATCATGCGCGGCAAGCCAGCGCGCATGCCGTAATCAGCCCAAGAAAAGTTGGGGATATCCGGAATCGTTTCTTTGCCATGCGGTGGAGTAATGATGGTACGCGGCATGGCCGCATCAAAACTCCAGTTTTCAACGTTGACCACGATATGCACGAGGATCGGTCCGTCCTCGTGCGGAGTTAAAGCAGGACCATTGTTGGAGAAACGATAAGGGACGCGGGGATTGCTCATTTTTATTTCCTAATCGTGTTCGGCAGCCAAGTGGCAATTTCCGGAAACAAAATTAACAACAGGGTCGCAAGGATCAGTAATAAAAAGAAGGGGAATGCCGCCACGGAGACATCCCACAGATTTTTGCCTGTGATGGATTGGAGAATGAAGAGGTTGATGCCGACTGGCGGTGTGATCTGTGACATCTCAATCAACACGACAAGAAAGATGCCAAACCAGATTGGGTCAATGCCCGCTTGCAGGATAATCGGCATGATGACGGCAGAGGTTAACACCACAATCGAAATGCCGTCTAAAAAACACCCAAGTATGATGAACAGTACGGTCAGGGCCAAGAG
>JBILJA010000054.1:0-14402 GCA_044368775.1 Burkholderiaceae bacterium | reverse complement strand
ACAATGCTGTGAAATCCAGCACCAATTTCTACACCTTTTACCGCATTCAAACCCATCATGGCATGCGCAATATCGGCATCGAGACGATCATAAATCGGCTCGCCCCAACCCGCCGGCAAGCCCTCGGCAACCACTTCAATCCGGGCACCCGCGGAGTCTCCCTCTTTGCGTAACTTGTCCATATAGGACTCGAGCTCAGCAACGATATCCGGATTGGCAGAATAAAAAGGATTGTGAGGCACGTGCTCCCAACTCTTAAAGGGCATAGGGATCGGCCCAAGCTGACTCATGTAGCCGCGCACGGTGACCCCGTATTGCTCCGCGAGCCATTTTTTGGCAATGGCGCCCGCAGCGACAGTTGGGGCTGTCAATCGAGCAGAGGAACGACCACCACCGCGTGGATCGCGGAAACCGTATTTTTTAAAATACGCATAATCAGCGTGACCTGGACGAAAAGTATCTGCAATCGCGCTGTAATCTTTACTACGGGCATCGACGTTTCGGATCAGTAACGCAATCGGCGTTCCGGTCGTTTTACCCTCGTAGATGCCAGACAAAATTTCGACCTGATCCGCTTCTTGGCGCTGCGTCACATGGCGCGAGGTTCCAGGCCGCCGACGGTCAAGCTCCTGCTGAATCTCCTGAACGGACAGTGTCAGTCCGGGGGGGCATCCGTCCACCACACAGCCAATCGCAGGACCGTGTGACTCACCAAAGTTGGTGACGCAAAATAATGTACCTAAAGTGTTGCCAGACATGGGAAGCGAACCGTCAAAGTTGAGCGCGCTCAAAGAGAGACACGCGACGAAGTCACATTATTGCATCAGGAAGAACAACTGACCTCAATTTTGCTCGCCCAATGCGGCGGTAATGCCGCATAACGCTCCATCCCTGCTCGCGCCGAAAACGGGTCTGCCAGCAAGTCCATCATGTTTTCTAGCTCGGAGAAATCACCCCGTTGCGTGGTCTCGATCACCTGTTGAGCGAGATAATTACGCAAAACGTAAAGGGGGTTGACCGCAAGCATGTCCGAAACGCGCTGCTCCCAGGGCAATGACTCGAGTGCGACTCTTTCGCGATATCGGATCAACCAAGCCCTAGCCGCCTCTCGATCTACAAAGAGATCAACAAAGGGTTGCAGGGATCCCGACCCATCACCGACCGTACCTCCTAGGTCAAAAGCCAACTCACCCGGGGCCGCTTGGGTCAATCCAGGCGCATACGCAAGTTGGCGAAACGTCATAGAAAAATCCGCACGACTTGCCTGCATCACACTCCAAAGGTCATCGATCAGCACTTCATCCCCTTCTTGCCAAGTCTTGAGCCCTAACTTTTTACTCATATGAGTCTGCATGGCATTGAGAAAGGTCGGCTCAAAAGCATCCAAAGCATTTCTTAATTCCTCGGCATCCGGCACAATCGAAAACAGGCTATTGGCCAACTGATAGAGATTCCAGTGGGCGACCGCCGGTTGAGCATGCCAGGCATAGCGACCGTTTGTATCAGTATGGTTACAGATGTGACGTGCATCAAAACCATCCATAAAACCATAAGGCCCGTAGTCAAGGGTCAGACCCAGTATCGACATATTGTCTGTATTCATTACACCATGGCAGAAACCCACTACTTGCCAATTCGCCATCAGCAGCGCTGTGCGACGGACGACCGCTTCTAAAAACCTGACATATCGGGCTTCAGGGGTCTCTGTGACACCCGCTGCGGCTCTGAGGCACTCAGGATAGAAACGCTCAATCACATAATCCGCTAATTGACGTACCAAATCGGGCCGTTTACGAGAGGCCCAGTGCTCAAAAGAGCCAAAACGCACAAAACTAGGCGCCACCCTGGCCACAATTGCCGCAGTCTCTACGGTTTCGCGCATCACGGGATTGTCCGCAGAAACCAGTGACAAAGCGCGAGTCGTGGGAATACCCAAGCCATGCATCGCTTGGCTCGCGAGATACTCACGCACGGAGGAGCGCAAGACAGCGCGTCCATCCCCCATTCGGGAATATGGGGTCATCCCAGCGCCTTTGAGTTGCACCTCCCAGTTTCCATGGGGGCCGACGATTTCGCCGAGTAAATGCGCACGCCCATCTCCAAGCTGACCTGCCCACACCCCGAACTGATGACCGCTGTAAACAGCAGCGAGCGTTTCCCCACCCGGTAAGGGCTCTGAGCCACTAACAATGGATAAAAACGCAGGGTCACTGAGATCAAGTGCGTTCAAGCCCAAGAGAGAAGCCACGTCTCTATCCACATGGACAAGGCGGGGGTTGTTGAGGGGCGTTGTCGCAAGCTTGGTATAAAAATCCAAACCAAGCGTGGCAAAACTATTTTGTGTTTGTACCTTCATGCTTGGTCCGATTTCTGCGCTGTAACGATAGGTGTGACATCCTGCTCTGAGCGCTCCCGAGCCTCAGACTGAGCTTTAAGCTGTTTGGCATAGCGTTTAGCCGGCCTGACATACAGCAAGGCAGCCAAGAAAAAAACAGAGGAAAGAACAATTTCTAGCCAAGCCATCAAGATCGAAGGTCCAGGCGGATCGGACATCGCCCTGACCACGCCCTCCATGAGGTAAACAAGAACCAACATGGACGTCCACTGAATCGTGTAAAGACTACCCTTTGAAACGCCGCGAAAGGCAAACGCTAGAGGCAGCGCCTTAAGGAAGAGCAAGGTCCCACCAGGGCGTAACGGCGCGAGCCAGATCTCCCAGAGAAGACATAGCAAAAATAAGGCGAACAACGACACCATCGCGATGCGCTGCAGCGCAACATTGAGGTTGGGTCGAGGGGGAATCAAAGGGGGTTCATTAAGCTTCATACTGCTATTATCGCTCGGGCAAGCTGCAATAATCATATGAACCCCTGCTTGCTTGTCAACAGTGCAAGGAGCTGTATTTTTTTGTGAAGATGCCCCCGCCCTCCTCGACAAGTCTCCAAAAACGCCTCACTTTATGGTGCGAAGTTATTTTGTCGAGTGCGCAACGCTTGGGCCAAGTGGATGCCTTTGACTTGGCGGGCAGCCTCACCTTGACGACTGTGTTGGCGATCGTCCCTCTTTTGGCTGTGGCGCTTGCATTGTTCACAGCATTCCCGCAATTCCATGATTTCAGCGATGCACTGCAGGCTTTTTTGACCAATAGCCTGATGCCGCCTGTTGTTTCAGAAAATGTCATGTCTTACCTGAACGACTTTGCGCAACAGGCAAGTCGACTCACCGCGATTGGCGGCAGTTTTTTGGTGTTCACCGTTCTTCTCTTGATTTTGTCCGTTGACAAAGCGCTAAACGAAATATGGCGCGTCACAAAACCCCGAGGTATCGGTCAGAGACTCTTGGTTTACTGGGCACTGTTGACCCTTGGCCCTCTCATGACGGGCGCGAGCCTCTGGGCAACCGCACTCCTTGCCCGCGAATCCTTCGGTGTGATCACACAACTACCCGATCTTCTTGAATTCACACTTAAGGTCTCCCCTTTCTTTGTCAGTGCCGCCGGTTTTGCCGCTTTGTTCGTGATTGTTCCGAACACCAAAGTGACCCCGCGAGATGCCATGATTGGCGGACTTTTGGTCGCAGCGTTGTTAGAGATCATGAAACTTGGCTTTGCTTTTTATGTCTCGCAAGTTTCCACCTATACGATGATTTATGGGGCTTTCGCCGCACTTCCGGTTTTTCTGATTTGGGTATATCTGTCATGGCTCAGTGTGCTCTTTGGAGCCATCGTCGCAGCGAATCTGCCCTATTTTCGTCACGTTCGCGCGCGCGGCCTAAACCAATCAAACGACTCTTTCAATGAAGCGCTTGGCATCCTGCGTTTACTCGATCAATCCCGTACACAAAATACTTCGGGCCTGAGTATCCGATCGTTGTCTGACACGCTGGATCTCACAGAAGATCAAGTGGATAAAACGCTCGCTTCACTACAAGACCTCGGATGGGTCGCTCAGACCCAGGTTCGCAAGCGAGAGGTGTGGGTTCTTGTCTGCAATCCAAGTACAACGAGCATCAATCCTCTGATCAAGAGGCTTTTAGTCAATCGCAGCAACCTCAAGTTGGAGGAAAATCCTGCGCTTAAACAGGCATTGCTTCTTTATCTGAAAGATAATCAAGACTCAATCTTGGCGAATGTGCTGCTGCAAAATGACAAGTCTGACACCCTGACCGTACAATCAGACAAAAGCAGCACAAAGGAGACGCATCATGTTACAGGTCAGTGAAATTCTGCGCGTAAAGGGCAATACCCTTTTTACCGCCTCACCCGATAATTCCGTTATTCAAGCGCTTGAGACGATGAGCGAACAAGACATCGGGTCACTTGTCATCATGGAGCGTGGTCAATTGGCAGGTATGCTGACGTTTCGCGAAATCATTCGGCATGTCAATAGCAATCACGGTGCGGTGGGATCCACCTCGATTCGCAGCATTATGGATGCCAAACCCGTCAGCGTCTCTCCGGATACCGCGGCTGACGAGGTGCAGCGCCTCATGCTCGAAAACCACTCTCGTTACATCCCAGTGATGGATGGCACTGTATTGATGGGCGTTATTTCTTTTTACGACATGGCTCAAGCAATCGTTGCGGCACAAAAATTTGAAAACTCAATGCTTAAAGCCTATATACGAGACTGGCCCGACGAAGAAAAACAAACGCCGAAAGCCTAAGGTCCAAGGTCACTTTGTCAGGCGACAAATGAATCAAGCGGCGTAAAGCCACCGATCTCAGACCATGCGCGGCGAATCAAGTTAGCGTCGTTAGTATTCAGTAGCTTTGAGTCGGAAAGAATTCTGCGCCACAAACGAGAACGGGGCCTACCGTTGAAAAGACCTAGCAAAGGTCGAACGACGATTCTCAAGGGCGTGTCAAGTGCGACTTGCGAGGCGGCGTAATCAACGAGCTTATCAATCAGCAGGGACTCCTCAAGTTGCGACTCAAAAGGCCATAAAGCCGATGACAGCTCACTCAAGACACTGGGGTTGTGCCAAGGCGCGCGACCCAACATCACGCCATCGAACATCTTTAAGGCAAGCGTACAGTCTTGGATGCCCGTCAACCCTCCATTAAGCACCACAATCGCCTCAGGAAAATCTGCTTTGAGTCTTGCCGCGTCCGCATAACGTAAAGGCGGAACTTCGCGATTGTCTTTGGGAGTCAGACCTTTTAGCACCGCATTACGTGCATGCACGACAAAAACACGGCAGCCGGTGTCGAACAGGGTGCCTACAAAGTCTCTGACAAAGCCATAATCATCGTTGTAATCAAGCCCTAAGCGGTGCTTGACGGTAATTGGAATATTCACAGCATCTTGCATGGCTTTGACGCAGTCTGCGACCAAAACTGGCTCTGCCATCAGACAGGCACCAAAAGACCCTTTTTGGACGCGCTCAGACGGACAGCCGCAATTGAGATTAATTTCGTCATAGCCCCACTTTTCGCCTAAGCGAGCTGCGCGGCCGAGCGCTTCGGGCTCGCTTCCACCGAGCTGTAAGGCAACGGGATGTTCTTGCTCGTTAAAGTCCAAATGTCTTTGTATATCCCCGTGCGTCAAAGCGCCCGTCGTGATCATTTCCGTATAAAGGCGCGCACGCGGTGCAAGCAAACGATGAAAAAAACGACAGTGGCGATCCGTGACATCGATCATAGGGGCGACATTGAGCCTCCAACCGCTGGGATCTTGCTCTGCCATCAGGTTTTTTTCAATCGCGGACATGTGTATCTTTAAAACTTGGAACCGTCCAAACCGGACAATTCGAAACAATCCGCATTTTATATGCCTTAGAACACATTCTTTAAAAACAAATCAACCCTTGAGGAGTCGAGAGAGGCCATCCTTGCTAAAATCAAGTTAATTCTTAATATGCTTTACCCTACATATATGGCAGTATTTACTCAAGTCAGCGAAAGTGACGCCCGCGCATTATTGGTGGATTACGCAATCGGAGATTTCCTTGCGCTTAAGGGTATCGCCGCAGGGATCGAAAACAGCAACTTTTTCCTGACGACATCGCAGGGAGAGTATGTATTAACGGTATTTGAGGTGCTAAAGGCTGAGCAATTACCCTTTTACATCGAACTGATGAATCACCTTGCTCAACAGGCGATTCCTGTCCCTCAACCCCAAACCCGTCGCGATGGTAAGAGAATCTCTACGCTTCATGGCAAGCCTGCGGCGATCGTCTCAAAACTGCCCGGCAGTTTCGAGGTCAAACCGAACACCCGACACTGCGCGAGCGCAGGCTCGACACTCGCCCTCGCGCATCTAGCGGGCAAGGACTTTGGCATTCCTCAACCCAATTTACGCGGTCTGGCATGGTGGGAACAAACAGCCCCCACGGTATTGCCCTTTTTGGATCAAGCACTGGCTCAGCGTTTAAAAATCGCCCTCGCTGAACAACAAGCGCTTGCCCAGACAGCAAACTATGCATCACTCCCTAGAGGTCCCTCACATTGCGACCTTTTTCGCGACAATGTGCTTTTTGCGGGAACCCATGAGGCGCCAGTCATGGGGGGATTCATAGATTTTTATTTTGCCGGCGTCGACACCTGGATTTTTGACGTTGCCGTTAGCGTCAATGACTGGTGTATCGAACACTCGAGCGGCATCTTGCAACCGGATCTTCTCGAATCTTGGCTTACCGCATATGCCGAAATTCGTCCCTTTACGGATGCTGAAAGGCAGGTCTGGCCGGCCATGCTCAGGGGCGCGGCTTTACGCTTCTGGATCTCTCGGCTTTATGACTTTTATCTTCCTCGACCTGCACAAACGCTCAAACCCCATGATCCTGGTCATTTTGAGCGCATATTGATCGAAAGAACAACCGGCGCAATACCCAGGCTACCCAAGGAACATTGATGCAAGCAGTCCCTTTACCAGCACTATCAGGATGGATGTGGGTTCGCGATGGTTGGTCGCTGTTTAAAAGTCAGCCCTTAGCCTTTTTTTCTTGGGCGATGTTCGTGAGCTTGCTGCTGATGATCGCCACGATCACCCCTCCAATAGGCCCGATTTTTTTTATTGTCCTGATGCCCACAGCGACCCTGCTTTCATTATCAGCGGGACGGCATGCGACAGAAGGACGTCGAATATTGCTTGGCACCTGGATTGAACCCCTTCGTCAACCTCTGGTTTTTCGTCGCCTTTTAGGCATGGGTGGACTCTACGTCGTATTTTGCCTGCTGCTAGGCTTGGCAGTTTTTATGCCCTTTTCAGGTGAGGTCACGGAAGCACTCAGAAATGTAGAAAAAACCAATGACTTATTGCCTCTGATGGAAGCTGTGCGGACACCGATGGTGATTTTCGCGATCTTGTATGTCTTCATGGCAGCAATCTTTTGGTTTGCACCAGCCTTGGTTGGGTGGCACGGTATTCGTATCACTCAAGCACTGTTTTTTAGTTGGATCGCCTGTTGGCGCAACAAATGGGCGTTTTTAGTTTACGGGCTCTGTTGGCTCGCGGTTTTTTTAGGTATTGATACTCTTGTCAGTATGCTCGTACTCATTGGCCTTTCTCCATCTACTGCTGCGACGGTCCAGGTACCGCTCAATGTGGTCGCAACCTCGGTGTTGTACTGTAGTTTTTATACAAGCTACGTCGCCGTCTTTGACAGTATCCCTTCGGAAAGCAGCGACGAAATAAACCCTGTCTGATCATCGGTTATTGGCAACATTTCACAGATAGAGTGCGCTCTTGGGCAGTAGGCAATGCGATTGGGCTTCAATCTGGGGCGCACTTCAATCACCTGAAATTGTTGATCCAAAAAAAACACAGCGATGGAATATCGCATGCCAAAGGTGTGAATCGCGTTACAAGGTGTGAGCCAAAGCACTTCTCCTTGTTTTAGAGGTGGTCGTAAAAGGAGTCCTCCGGCGCGACTCAACCAGTTACTGGCTTTAGTAATCTTCATTGCAGCGCCATGAGCTGAACAACGACTGGAAATCCCAAAACGATAAACGTACAAGGAAAAATACAAAGCGCCATGGGAAACAACATTTTGACTGGCGCTTGTAAGGCCTGTTTTTCAGCGTGCATCAAGCGCTGCGCTCTTTGCTGATCAGCATAAACCTGAATGATGCGTCCCAAACTGAACCCCATCGACTCACCTTGTATGAGTGATGAGATCAGCTGACGCATACTTGAAAGATGTAGTCTCTGACTGAGTTGGCGCAAGGCTTGAGTACGTGATTGCCCTGCACGCATCTCTGCAAGCATTTTTGACCACTCTTGATGTAATGCGCCTTCACCAACGTGTTCCAGCGCAAGTTGAACTGAGGCCTGAAGATTAAGTCCGGCATCCAATCCCAAACCGACCATGTCTAAAAAAAACGGAAATTGACGGCTTATGGAACGAAGCCGAAGCTGATGCCTACGCATTAACCACCACAATGGCATCCACCAACCGCAACAACCGCAAGCAATCAAAGCGAAAAAAGCCGTCACCCGAAAGGCAATTAGCGAAGTCAACAAGCACCAAATAGCGGCCATCACACACAGTAAAGCAGCCGCACATTGTAAAAAATAGAGTTGTGAAAAAGTCCAATCGCTCAAGCCAGCGCGTTCTAAGTGATTGGAGATTCTCCTGCGCTGCCCCCAAGTCACAACAGGCTGTAATGGATCACCCAATGTTTTAGTAATTCGCCACAAAGGATGGTGTTTCTTTGACATGCTGAAAGACGTTGAAGCTATAACGTCCGAATGCGTGGAAACGATTTTTATATACACGTCGGATAAAGTTGACGACTTTTTAAATAAACGGCTAATAAATGGCGATAACAAAACCGTGACTAAAAAAACGGCGACAACGGCACAACATGTTGCAAGATAGGCCATTGCTAAACCTCAATCGTCAATATGCGACGCAACCAAACAATACCCAACACCTCAAGCAGCAACACGATACCCAACATAAATTGACCGGTATCACTCAAAAACATTAATTGAACTGAGTCGGGATCAATGAGGCTCAGAGCCGCCAACAACAACAGTGGTAAGGCACCCATGACCCAAGCTTGCATTTTTCCTTGCGCAGTTAAAACATGAATTTTTCCATTGACATGCTGTCGCGCGCGTAAGTTTGCAGAAAGACGCTCTAATAAATCAGCGAGTGAACCTCCCGACGCATGACCGACCGCCAGCAGTGCAGTGACTAACTCTACACTTTCAGACGGCATTCTTTGGTTGAGTGCATCTAAAGCCTGATTTAATGGCAAGCCCATACGATGCTCTCTCAAGACTAAACTCAACTCCTGTGACATCGGCGCAGGAGCATCCTCAGCGTAGTTTTTAAGCGCGATGCCAATACTCGCGCCAGAGCGCAATGCCCCCGCGATCGCTGTTAGTGCGTCTGGCCATTGGGCATCAAAACATTCCATTCGACGGCGGAGCGCCGCAGTCAATATGATCCTAGGTAGAACTAGGGTCAATGCGCACAATACCAACGCAAGAACCACACTACCACTAAAAAACCAAACGGCTAAACCCGTTGTAAAGGAGAGGCAACACATCGCCTGCCACAAATGCGTCGTATCGATAAAGACGAACAATTCAGACAAACTCGTTTGAGCATGTTCCGTGACTGAACTGCGATAGCGCGTCAACGCAATGTGTGCAAGGTATTGAATCAGCCAACAAGCTAAGGCGACAGAGAGGCAAGAAAATAGCAAACCGACATAAATCATGCGCAAGCGAACCAATGCAATAGCCTTGAATCGACCTCGGAGCCCCATTGTTCAAAACATTGCGGAATCAATCCTTGTGGAATCGCTAAACCATGATTGCGATCAAAAGCCACCAATGTCTGCATTTGAATGCATCCCGACTCTACACCAACGACTTCGGCGACATCATGGATCATTCGCCTGCCATCCGGAAGACGCGCTTGCTGAACGATCAAATGAACCGCCGAACCGATTTGTTCTCGTATGGCATTGAGGGGAAGCCCTGCATTCGCAGACAAAATCATCGTTTCAAGTCTAGCAAGTGCATCTCGAGGGGTATTGGCATGCAACGTCGTCAGAGATCCTTCGTGACCGGTATTCATTGCGGCTAGCATATCGATCGCCTCTGGTCCCCTGACCTCACCCACGACAATGCGGTCAGGTCGCATTCGGAGTGCGTTTCTGACGAGTGCACGCAAGCTGATCGCCCCACGCCCCTCCGCATTTTCTGGACGCGCCTCAAGCGCCATGACATGCGGATGATTGATCTGTAGCTCGGCTGAATCCTCGATCGTGACAATGCGTTGATCGGTCGGAACGCAGCTCGCTAAAACATTCAGCAATGTCGTCTTGCCTGAACCCGTTCCCCCCGAGACAAGAATATTCATTTTTTGACGAACGCATAAACTTAAAAATTGAGCGAGTTCACCACTAAGAGTTTTATTTTTAACTAAGCCCTCTAAATCAATTCCCTTATTGGTAAATTTACGAATCGTCATGCTCGCACCCCTCATTGCAACAGGAGGAATGACGGCATTGATCCGTGAACCATCACGCAAACGCGCATCCACCATCGGGGCGGCATCATCAATCCGACGTCCGAGAGGAAAAACAATACGTTCGATGACACCTCGCACGGCTTGTTCACCACTAAACTGGGCATGACTTGGCTCGATTCGTCCACCACGTTCGATGAAAATTTCATCAAAGCGGTTCACCATAATTTCTGTAATAAGCGGGTCTGCGAGCATAGGCTCAAGCACACCCAAGCCGATCGCTTCATCCACCACAACATCGATTAGCTCAAGCCTTTGCGAACCCACGAGAGGATTTAAATGATCCTCGAGCAGCGAAGAGACACACTGTGTGGCTTGCTCCCTGAGCGCCTTTTCAGATAAAGCAGCGATGTCGTTGCGTCTTAAGTCAAACGCTTTGAGCAGTCCAGCATGTAATTCGCGTCTGATATCGCGAAAATATTTGCTCGAAATCGGCGAATGTTCCTCGGGTACAGTGAGGTCTGGCGCGCATACTTCTGGGACAATGTCACGGCATGAATGATTGGTCGTGCGCGCAGCAGGGAATAGACGGATCAGACAAGGACCCACAACAAATTCGTCGCTTTCTATCACTGGACTATGTAAGGAAAATTTACGTCCATTCACTCTCGTTCCATACAACGATCCGAGATCTTCGACCTGGTATCCGTCGATACTCTTTGTGACGCGCAAATGGCGGCGCGCGACACGCCAGTGTGGCACACGCGCCTCGCATTCTATGCCACGCCCCAATACGAACGGGACTGCATGTTGCATTCTTTCGCGACGACCATCTTCATAAATAATCAGTAAATCCATCATTCAGATTTGCTCCATTGATCAATCACCGGCTCATTTTTGTCCCATTGCGAAAATAAGGACTGTTTCTGATGCCAACTCGGTTGCTCTTGCGTGTCCATCACTGGAGTATTGAGTCTCGGAAAAGAGCCAAACTCTTGCTCTAATATCATCGCAGCGTTATCCACACGTTGTGTCATGCCTGGATGTTCCGCATTGACGACGACTGGCGTGACAAATATGGCCAACTCAGTCTCTCGATATTGATCCCGATGGATGCCAAACAAAGTACCCACGACAGGTATTTCTGAGAGACCGGGCAGACCCTCTTTATCACGCGTTCGTTCACGAGAAAGAAATCCACCTAAAACCAGTGTCTGACCTGAACGGACATTGAACTCAGTCGATGCGCGACGAACCTTTAGGGCGGGGCCTGAGGAGGATGCTAGCGTCTGATCGACAGAACTCACTTCGATGTCAATTTTTGAGCGGACCGCATGATTGCGGTCAACTTGAGGTGTGATGTTGAGGGACACACCGTATTTTTTAAAAGATGTTGACGTCTTGCCATCCTTGTTTGTCGTGGTGTAGGGAACCTCCCCGCCTGCTTCAAAGCTCGCTGTCGCCCCGCTACGCGCAAGCAGTTGGGGTTGCGCAAGTATGGTTGCCTCGCCAGTCTGCGCGAGCGCACTCAGACGCGCCGACAATAAGCCCTTCATTCCAGGCAGGCCTCCCGCCCCGCTTAAAGGCAGGGGCAAACTACTATCCCACCGAACGCCCATTTCCTGCAGTCGTGCAGAGGGGATTTCGATCACCTGGACATCAAGAAGAACCATTTTGTCCCAACCAACCTGACTCGTGAAGTCGAGTAATTCTGGATAGCGCTGCGCCAGCCTTGATATTTTTGCTTGATCAGAGTCTGACAAATTTTCACCTTCGATGATTAATTTATCGCCAACGACTGAACTTTTGGCCATGGGGATCGTTTTGAGTAAACTTTTAATTTCTTCCTGAACTCGAGAAAATCCTTCAGGTGCAACACGAATCTGATAAGACGCTCTTTTTCCCGACGTACGCCAAATATCCAGCGTGGTGGAGCCAGATTTTTTACCAAACACCACAATTTCATTTTGATTAATGACTGTTGCCTGAACTACTTCGCCATTACCAATCGCCAAGCGTTCTACATTTGCAAGCTTTAATACGGTCGATGAGCCGACTTCGAGCTTAAGACTTTCCTGTCCCAACACGTTAAGCGGAAACAACAACACGATTGAGGCTAAACACCCGACGAAGGAACTCATCGTGTACCCATCGTCTGCTGCAAAGTGCTTGACGCATCACGATCATCCTCGGGCGTAGATGCAGAAGATAATCGGTCTCCATACATGATTGGCACAACACGCTCGACAGGCTTGCTCGGCAGACCAAGCAATGCAGCCAAATCACTCGTGTTTGATCGAAGACTCAGGGTTTGTTCTGTATTGCTCGCTGAACTCAAGACCGCACTGATCGTACCGGCCTCTCGTGCAGCGACCAGCTTGACTGCCTCTGCATGCGATACCGCTAAAGTTATTTGGGCCTCTGAAGAGGAGGCGGTGCTATCGGTACGGAGATGCGCCATCGATAATTGACCAACACCAAGAACCCGGACTGATTGCAAAAGCCCTATCGTGAGTCGCTTACCCTGATGATCTAAAGAAACAAATAAATCAACACGATCGCCTCCTCGAATAAGACCTGAGGCCGCGCTACTGGGATCCACCGTAATAGAGACCGCTTTAAGTTCTGGTTCTAACAATGTTGATACGCCTGGTGGATCCAAATCCTGCAAATGGATATGCAGCAAAGGTTGCCCAGACCGGACGTCAGACACGAGTTTCTTTCCAATTAAGGTATCAACTTGATCGTGGAAAATAGCGTCATCTGGCGCCCATTTGACGGGAAACATCTCTGCGACAACATCAGACGCTTCGATCGTCGTCTCACGCGTCAAGTCTCTCGCAGCAACCAACAAGGTCAACTGCTCAAGCCTGGTGCGAGACTCAATTTCCTGCGTTTTATCATTTAAATGTTGATCAATTGCCCAAGCTGATACACCACCCAAGGCAATTGACAACACCATCAACCACCACTTCGCTTTAGTTTGCGATAGGTTCAACGCCGATCTCCCTCTGATGTATGGACATATATGAATGTTTTTCCTAAATAATCAATCAAGTCCATGTTCACCACTTTTCGAAGAAGCCTTGCTTGAATTGTCCGAGGGTGTGAGCGTGAGAGGATTTTTTTAAAGTCATCATTCACAGACCAATTCTCAAGACTCAAAATCTGTCTCAGCACTTTATACAAATGAGGAATTGACTGTTCAGAGGAAAAAATCATGGTTGAGGATATGACATCCTCTGAATGATCTTTAACGTCAAGCATCAAGGTGGCTGCGACACGAGGATTTGAAAAAAAACTTTTGATCGATCCGTTTGAAACTAATGGTTTTAGACGCATACTGGAGAGTGTGACCATCACACATTCATCGCTTTCTGGCCTGAGCGCGAGCACATGGGAGTAATCGGTGGATGACCAAAGCATATGCATCACCAAACCATCACTCCAGACGAGCGTATCCTCAGGCACTTGCCTTGAAAAATTCTGTATGACATCGTCAATTTTCTGTGCCAAGCTCCAGCGCATCAAAGTGAGCTCATGATCACTGATATAAATCTTGACTTGGCTCGATAGCGAAAGCGGATGCCCGATCAGGTGCTTTCGATCGATACTGAGTACTTCAGCGCTATACGCAAAGCAATGTCCGAAAAAAATCATGCCATAGAAACAGCGTGCAATGAAAATATTCACGGCGCTCGTCCTTTTGCTGCTCTACCGGGGGACTGCCCTGCCCAACCCGTCAACCAATCCGTAGATAGAAGCCCGCGTCCCCAAGGCGCATCAATCTTTGACAGAGAAGTTCTTTGTGGATAAATCACGCTGTGTGTTTTATTGACGACCTCACTCCAGGCAGAAGTTGAACGCGCAATACGAGCCTGAGTCTCTTGTGCCGAAGGGCTATCGCCAGCATAGATCTGCAGGTAACTGCTCCGTTGTATAGGAGAATAAGGAAAGAGTCGATGTGCAGC
>JBILJA010000053.1:0-14456 GCA_044368775.1 Burkholderiaceae bacterium | reverse complement strand
GTGGGCAGTAATGATCTGATAGCTAAAGCCTGCAGCAATCGCCAAATCGGGCTTGGTGAGATTATTTTTCAACAACCAGCCTGGTCCCAACTCGCCACCAAACTCTTCGTCATACGTGAACTGCAGCTCAATGCGGCCTTTTAATGGAACACCGAGAGACTCTAGCGCACGCACAGCAAAAATGTATGTCGAAAAATCACACTTACTGACGGCAGCGGCACGACCATAAATACGCCCCTCATGAATCTCACCTGCATAGGGTGGATGCGTCCAACCATCGCCTGGAGGCACAACATCGCCGTGTGCATTGAGTGCCAAAACTTTGCCACCGTCTGCATACTGCCTTTTGACGATCAAGTTTGTAATCGACTCTAATCCCGCCTCGCGAACCACAGCCTCAGGCACAGCATGCTGTTCAGCCCGCATCCCGAAGGACTCAATCAGCTTGGCCACATGCAGCGCATGCGGCGTGTTGTTGCCTGGCGGCGTATCGGTTGGGACTTGAATCACCGATTGCAAAAACTTCACTTGTTCATCAAAGTGCGCATCGATCCATTGGTCGAGCTTGGCATAGAGTTCAGCGTGATTGTTGTTCTTCATGTTGTTGGATTGTAATTAGTTGATTTGATCTAATAGAGCTTCAAAAGCCTGGGTCGCGAGCGTTGCGTCTTCGGACGTAATGATCTCGAGAGGGTTGTGGCTAATACCGCGATTGCCACCGCGCACAAACAACATCGCCTGAGGCATGATGGTGTGCATTTTCATGGCATCGTGCCCAGCACCACTGTTTAGTTTAAACACAGGCTGACCGATGCTGGCGACCGCCCTCTCCCAGCGAGCCTGCCAAGCAGGGTCTGATGGTGCGGCACTCGCGCGCATCACCTCGGTGTATTCGAACTGGACTTGTCTGCGCGCAGCAATTACGTGCGCTTCTTTGACAATATCAGCCACCAACGCATCACGCTGAGGGTCTGTGGGCGCGCGCATATCCAAGGTAAAGACACACTCACCCGGAATCACATTAATCGAACCCCCAGGCACTTGAATCTGCCCAACAGTCGCCACTGAACCCTCGTCAGCACGCGCGCGCTGCTCAGCCATTAGACTGATTTCAGCAGCCGCCAACATCGCATCCTGACGCATCGACATCGGTGTTGTCCCAGCATGTCCAGCGAGACCGATTGTTTTACAGGTTGCACGGACGCCTGCATTAATCGAAGTCACTACACCGAGTGGAAGTGCTTTTTCGCAGAGCACCGGACCTTGCTCGATATGTACCTCGACAAAGCCAAGATATTTTTGTGGGTCGCGTTTAATCGTCTGAATGGACGCGAGAGTACCAGGTAAGCCCGCTGCCTTCATCGCCTCCGCCATTGAAATGCCGTCGGCGTCACGTTGAGTCAACCACTCGGGATCGAAACTACCCGTTAACGCGCCAGCCGCTAAGAAGGTCGCACGGAATCGCTGACCTTCTTCTTCGGAAAAACCGACGACTTCGATCCCGAAGGGCAAGCGTCGTTTTTGGCTTGAAAGGGATTTCACGACAGCGATCGGTATCAGAATGCCCAAACGTCCGTCATACTTGCCGCCATTGCGCACAGTGTCGTAGTGTGAACCTGTCAGCAGTGTTGCTGAGGTATTGGTGTCACCATGATAAACGCCCACAACATTACCGACGGCATCAACCGAAATCTCATCAAAACCGGCTTCTTGCATCAACGCCTTGAGCTCTGACGCGACAGCCAGATGGGCTGGAGTCAGATACGTCACCGTCAACTGACCCTTTTCTGCCCAACTTGGCTCACTGTGCTGAGCCAAGCGCTCAGACCACTGCATGATTTCCTGACCGACTTTTTCTAAAACCGCCATGTCCAGTTCCTGTAAGAAACACTGTGCCCGTTAGCAACAGGCAAGTTCTACAGTTTAATCTGGACTGGGTGTGTTTTTCAGGAATTAGTAAGACTTATAGGGTAAAAACTTACCCGATAAAACCACATTGACACGGTCGCCTTTGGGGTCAGGCTCGCGCTTGATATCCATGGAAAAGTCGATCGCGCTCATAATCCCGTCACCGAACTCCTCATGGATCAATTCCTTGATTGTGGTGCCATAGACGCTCACGATTTCATACCAACGATAGATCAGCGGATCGGTCGGGACCGAGCTACGTAAGGAACCCTTGTAAGGGACAACCTGCAACAATGTAATGGCCTCAATGGGTAAATCGAAGGTCTTACCGATCACAAGTGCTTGGGCTTTTGTGAGGGTCATCTGACCCATGCAGGCGGCAGTCGTCCACTCTTTTGAAAGCTTAAGTTTCTTGGCAACATCTGCCCATTTCAGTCCTTTTTGGACCTTTGCCGAATAAATCAAATCCGTCACATCCTCACGTGTCATCGGTTTTGCCATTGTTTTTGAAACCATTTATTTCTCCTAATGATTGAACAGAACGTTTAAATAAATCATGCTGCGGCTGCATAGGTCTTAGACCGATGCACCAGAAAGTCAATGAGATGGTTACGAACTTCGTAAAATTTTGGATCATGGTGCATCGTTGCGCGCGTGCGATCTTTGGGCAAAGGATTGGTCACTATCTCAGCGAGCACGGCACGTGGCCCGTTACTCATTAAAAATATTTTGTCTGATAACAAAATCGCCTCATCCACATCGTGCGTAATCATGAACACTGTCTGTTGCGTCCCACGCACAATCGTGACAAGCTCATCCTGAATATTTCCACGCGTCAACGCATCGAGCGCACCAAAGGGTTCGTCAAGCAACAACATTTTCGGTTGAATCGAAAAGGCACGAGCAATGCCGACACGCTGTTTCATCCCACCTGAAAGTTGAGAGGGTTTTTTCTGCTCGGAGCCCGTCAAGTGAACCATATCGATATACTGCTGGACATGCGCATCGACTTTCTCACGCGACCAGTCTGGCCATTTTGAGCGCACCGCAAAAGCGATGTTGCCGCGAACCGTCATCCATGGCATCAAGGCATGGGACTGAAAGACCACCCCTCGATCTAAACTCGGACCATTGATCTCACGACCATCGATAAATGAGTGTCCATCAGACGGTGACTCGAGCCCTGCCAGCACATTTAAAATTGTCGTCTTGCCACAACCTGAATGGCCAATAATACAAACAAACTCTCCACGATCAATCGTGAAGTTCACATCATCAAAAACGACCAACTCACCCGCTCCACTCACGTCAGGAAAAGCCTTACGCAGACCTTGTACTTGCAGAAAATTTTGCATCGTGTTGTCTCCCTTCTTGCTTAATCTTTGTATGTCACAGCGCGTTGTAATCGTGCAAAGCAGAGATCAAGCAACATGCCAATGACACCAATCATCAAGACCGCCACCAAAATATTTGCGATCGACAAGTGGTTCCATTCATTCCTTGCGCACTGAGGCCACCCCGAAAGCAGTATTGATTAACATCGGCCAAATCGAGCAGATGAAGATCACGAATACGGCCGAAACGTTCGAGTCTTTGAGTGTGAATAGTGCAAGCGGCATCCAAGCAAGCGGCGAGATCGGCTTGAGTACTTGAATAAACGGATCAAGCGCCTGAAAAAACAAACGAGACATCCCAATCAAAAATCCAAGAGGAATGGCAACGAGTGCGGCCAACCCAAAACCAAGCGCTACGCGCGAAACAGACCACGCTAACTGAATACCAATGCCTTTGTCATTTGCTCCACGATCATAAAAAGGATCCGACAAGTGCTCTAACAGCTTGGCCCCGACATCGAGGGGTCCCGGAAAGGTAGATTTTTGACCGGTAGCCGCAGCTGCACCGACTAGTTTGGCGTACTCCTCATCGACCACTTGAACGCCTTGAGTCGGCATTGTCGCGATTTGCCAAAACATCACGAAAATCGCCAAGATTAATACCGACAAAATAAACGCTCTCGAACGCTCATGACCCATCATCGTCAAACTCTCTTGATCGCAAAGCTATTGAGGTACTCCCGAGGTTTGCTTGCGTCAAACACTTTGCCCATCACGATGATTTTTTTGCTACCCGGAGCGGGTACAGCTAGACCGGCCTGCTCCATCGCTCGACGTGCATCGGTTGCTAAAAATACATCCTGTGCGATTTTTTGATAATCTACTTCGCCTTTGACCTGACCCCAGCGTTGCATCTGCGTCATGATCCAGACCGCAAAAGACTCCCAAGGCATTGGATCAAATCCAATACGATCTGGTACTTTTTTGACGTTACCCAAACCATCGGCGTACGTGCCGGTCAAAACTTGCTCGACCACCGTCAATGGTTGGTTGAGATAATTGGGAGTATGAATGGCAGCAGCAATTTCTTTTCTGTTTTCAGCTTTTTGTGCGTAAGCCGTTGCCTCGACAATCGCCCTCAATAACGCGCTATAGGTATTAGGATTTGCAGTCATAAATTCTTTGCTGGCCGCAAATGCACAACAAGGATGTCCATCCCAAAGCTCTTTGGACAAAATATGGATAAAGCCCACACCATCAAAGACTGCGCGCTGGTTGACAGGATCAGGGGCTAAAAATCCATCGATGTTATCGGCACGCAAGTTTGCGACCATCTCTGGCGGCGGCACCACACGAATTTGAACATCACGATCTGGATCAATGCCATTTTCAGCGAGGT
The DNA here is from genome assembly GCA_044368775.1 of Burkholderiaceae bacterium. Taxonomy (GTDB): domain Bacteria; phylum Pseudomonadota; class Gammaproteobacteria; order Burkholderiales; family Burkholderiaceae_B; genus Zwartia. The sequence continues at coordinate 9,815 of JBILJA010000053.1, read as the reverse complement.
AATAACGGAGCAGATAGTTGTGCATCGAATAGTCAAAGGGCACCGCAAACTTAAACCCTTTCCAATCTTTAGGGTTGCGCTTGCCTTTATGTTTGACCGCTAACGTGATGGCCTGTCCGTTGATATTTTCAATCGCGGGGACTGTGTAGGGCGTCGGAGTCGCGCCTGAACCCATTGAAATCGCAAGTGGCATCGGCGAGAGCATGTGCGCGGCATCGTATTCTTTGTTGAGCGCCTTATCGCGCACCACCGCCCAGCCCGCTGTTTTGACGACCTCGACATTGAGCCCCTGCTTTTTATAAAAGCCCATGGGATCGGCCATGATGATGGGTGTTGCGCAAGTAATCGGGATAAATCCGACCTTCAGATTGATCTTTTCTAACTTGCCTCCTTGTGCAAATGCTTCTTTAGCAAAAGCCATTGGAAAGATCGAGGAAATCGCCGCTAAGGCTGTAGGAGCACCGACCGCCTGCAAAAATCTTCGGCGCATATCGTCTTGTGGAAACATTGCCCGCATCACGGCTTGCTCGACCACTCTATCACCCAATCCCTCGGAGGATCGATCAGTCATTTCATTCAAGGCAGAATGAATCGCCTCATGCTCTGCCTCAGAAGCATGCTGACCACAAGAACAACGCAAACGTAGCTTGGAATCAAACGGATTGGAGAATATCGACATGATGAGCACCCCTGTGTAGAAACTGGATACAGGGACTCAGGCAAAATACGTGCCAGCAAGTAAGACACGCGGATCAACGCTCATAGGTAGTGGTATTCAATTCATGATGCGCTTAGGGGCACCATAGCAGTGCGGCCCCTACTAATGATCAAAAATTAGGCACTGTGATGAAGCTCAAACACCATTATTGTGCTCGAACGCACAAAAAAGATGCCCGCGAGCTAGTCTCGCAGCGTTAGTAACACTGGCTGATGATCGGACACTTGCGTCTGCTGATCGACAGACAAGCCCTGCACGCGTTGCGCGAGGGAGGGACTGACAAAGAAAAAATCACACCCCACCGGTTCAGGTCCGTAGGTTCGATCAAAAATACGGAAGGTGGCGGGATAGCTCTGATCTGGTGCCAAGGCGCTCCATGCATTTATCAATGCCCCACTCTCGCCGGGGTTGATCATCGTTGAATGCTCGACACTTTCAGTTTCAAAATTAAAGTCACCACACAGCAACGCATCCATCGTATGAGGCTTAGCTTGATAAGGACTGTGTGGAAGCGCTTCGGGCGGGTGCGCGGCCAATGCACATGACTGCAAATGGATATCGCGCAAAGCAACCACTTGAGCCAATCGCGCTCTGGCGTTGTAATACTCTAGGTGAGAGGTCATTACACGCACAGATCCCCAGGGAGCTTGCACTGTGCAAACTAGACAAACGCGTCGCATACTTGGTGTATTTTTTTCACCTGAGGGACTGGGATCAGGCAGTAACACTTGCTCTACTAAACGAACAGGCAACCTGGAGGCAATCACATTACCAAATTGCTGACGATAGGTCCCGCAGGCAGATAACTCGTCGATAGCCGGGCTAAAAAAAACCTCATACTCAGGCATCAAGACGCGCAGGCGTGCCACCTGGTCAGCAGCCGTTTGACCCGTCAGGGCGTTGTAATTAACGCTAATTTCCTGCATGCAGAGAACATCAAAATCCGCAATTTCCCGAGCTTTTTGTAAGACTCGTTCGATGTCCACGACGCCATCGAGTCCTTTAAACCACTGGACATTCCATGTCAGAATTTTCATTTGATACCCGCCCGCATAAAAGACTGCACAAACTGACGTTGGAAAATTAAAAAGCCCAATAATAACGGCCCGGAGGTCAGCAATGTAGCCGCCGTGATGATGGACCAATCAATGCCCTGATCGCTTGAGGAAAATACTTGTAAGCCTACTGTCAAGGGTCTTGATTTGACAGAGTTGGTCACGACCAGAGGCCAGAGGAAATTATTCCAGTGATAGCTGACCGAGACCAACGCAAAGGCGAGATAGGTTGGTTTAGCTAAAGGGATATAGACGTGACGCAGTACCTGCAGAGCGGTGGCTCCCTCCATCATCGCGGCCTCAACCAGCTCTTTAGGAATGGTCTTAAACGTCTGTCGCAGTAAAAAAATCGCAAAGGCCGAGGCAAAATAAGGTAGACCAATACCAAATAGCGTGTCCACCAAGCCAAGCTGAGATAAGGTCTGATAGTTTCTGACGATTAAAATCTCAGGCATCACCATCAACTGAACTAGCATCAGTGAAAACAATATATTTTTGCCACAAAATTCATAGCGTGCAAACGCATACGCCGCAAGCGTACATAACACGAGCTGGATCAGCAGAATCATCGTGACCAACATGGTCGTGTTGAGAAAATAACGTGCAAATGGTGCAGCCTCCCAAGCCGCGACAAAATTATCAAATGTGAGTGGGGCATTCCAAATGAGCTTGGTGGCAAATTCGGAGGGATGGATCGCGGCCCAAAATGCATATAGCAGCGGCGAAATCCAGCAAAGGGCGAGGACCCAGGCGCCAAGCGTTGACAACAGTCCGGCTGGCTGTCCCAACGCAGTGGATGATCGACGCACGAGCGCTTGATTCGTTGTGTCTATGCTCATCTGTAATGCGTCCTACGATCAAGCAAAAAGAACTGCAACAAGCCTACGACAGCCAAAATCAACAGTAATACTGCCGTCAAGGCAGAGGCATACCCTCGATCCCAAAAACTAAAACCTACTTCGTAAAGGTAAAACAACAATAAAGACGTCGCATTGTCGGGTCCGCCTTTTGTCATCACAATAATGTGATCGACCATTCTAAAAGCATTGATCAAGGCATTGACCAGTACAAAAATCGTGGTGGGCATCAACAAGGGCCACTGTATGCGGCGAAAGAAATACCAGCGACTCGCACCTTCGATTTGTGCTGCTTCCTGATAGCTCGGGCTCAGAGTCTGTAAAGCCGCAAGATAAAAAATCATGAAGAAACCAGCCTCTTTCCAGATCGCAACAACGATGACGGATCCGAGGGCTAACTGAGGATCGCCGAGCCAGTTCTGGCTGGCGAACCCAAACACACCAAGCACCTGGTTGATCAAACCATAGCCAGGCGTATAGAAAAATATCCAGATGTTGGCCACGGCGATCATTGGTAACACTGTTGGCAAAAAAAACGATAGTCGTAAAAACTGACGACCCGCAATTTTTTCATTCACCCAAAGCGCCATCGCAATCGACAGTCCAATTGAAATGGGAATGGTTGCGAGCGCGAACCATAGATTGTTTAACAAGGATTTCCAAAAATTGGGATCCTCGTTCATCACTTGATAATTTTCAAGCCCTACAAAAACAGCTGAACGTCCAGCACGAGGCGTCGACATCAAACTGTCGATCAAGGTACCCAGCGCCGGGTAATGCGTAAAACCAACCAGAAATACAAAGGCTGGCAAGAGCAACAAATAAGCGTGGATGTGGCGTGAAGAAACGTTCATATTTGAGGGAGCGACCAACACAACCATGTCATGACATAGGTGTTGGTCGCGACTGATCCTAATTACTTATATTTACGCAAGAGACGATCTGCCTCGGCCTGAGCATCCTTGAGGGCCTGAGCAGGTGTTTTGGCACCCGTCAAAGCCGCCTGCAGAGCATCGTTCAGAGCCTTGGTGACACGTTGATTGTCGTGCGTCGACAGCTCGGCCACGGCAAAAGGCAACTGATCGCGTGCGACCACGGCTGGGGGAAACTCAGCTGCGTATTTCTTCAACGCAGGGGTCTCGTATGACGCAGGAGATACGGCCACATAGCCTGTGTCGATACCCCACTGTGCAGCTCGCTCAGGCTGGGTCAACCATTTCGCGAACTTGTAGGCACCCTCTTGCTCTGCAGCTGAAGCTTTGGCAAAAATAAAGAAATTGCCTCCACCAGTCGGTGAGCCACGACGCTTGCCCTCGGGCAACATCGCAACGCCGAAATCAAACTTGGCATTGCTGCGAATGTTGGTCAGGTTACCAGTGGTCGTCCAGATCATGGCAGCTTTCTTTTCCATGAAGTCGCGTGGTGTGGTGCCCCACTGCACGACACCAGGAGGATGGATGTTGTGCTTCCTCGACAGATCGACCCAATATTGCAATGCTTCGACTACTTTGGGATCATCGTACTTAACCTGATTACCCGCTGCATTGGCAAGAATCGCGTCGTTTTGAGTGGTGAAGCCTTGGAACAACCAGTAAGGGAAGCCACTTGACGGTACCTGAATCCCCCACTGTGTCACATTGCCACTGGCATCTTTCTTGGTGAGCTTCTGTCCCATGCTGATGGTTTCAGCCCAGTTTTTGGGTGGCGTATTGGGATCTAGACCGGCTTCTTTAAACAACTCCTTGTTCCAATACAACACAACGGTAGAACGCTGAAAGGGAATACCCCAGGTTTTGTTATCAAACTGACCATTCAGGAGAAATGCTGGGAAAAAGCTCTTGAGCCACGCCCGATCTTCATCCGTTTTAACAAACTTATCGATCGGAGCAATCGCACCCTCGTCGGCCAGGGTAAACGTATCCGTCGACAACAAAATTGCTGCGGTAGGAGGCTTGCCTGCCTTGTGCGCCGTCAACGCTTTGACGATTGTTTCCTGATAAGTCCCTGAATAAACAGGTGTGATTTTGTACTCGGGATGTGCTTTGCTGAAATCCGCTGCGTACTGGTCAATGATCTTTGGAATCGGTCCGCCTACTGCGATCGGAAAGTAAAAAGACACCTCTGTTTTACTAAACGCGGTCGCGCTCAGACAAACACCCGCAGCAACTAGCGCCGCACGACTTAAGAATTTATTCATGCAATTCTCCTTAACGGTTTATACGTTTATACGAAGACCACTTTCATCAAACCAATGCAAACTTGACGAATCCCAACCTAAGGCAATTTCGCCCTGCACATCGCGCGCATGCTTACCATCCGCGCGAACGACCAACACCTGAGCACCCATCCCCACATGCAACATCAAATCCGCACCAGTAAAATCTGTTCGCAGCAGCGACAAGCGATGCGGTCCGCCCAGACGAAGATCCTCTGGACGTATACCTACTTTTGTCGCACCAGTTGGCGCTTGTAAAACAATATCCGTGCCGGCGATACGTGAGCCCTCTAGCTCTAGCATATTCATACGTGCACTCCCAATAAACTGCGCGGCAAATAAGGTGCGAGGCTGTTGATAGATTTCGGTAGGGGTCGCAACCTGTTCGACACGTCCCCCTTTCAGCAAGATCACGCGATCGGCCATGCTCATCGCCTCAGTCTGATCGTGCGTCACATACACAACCGACAGTCCAAGTTTGCGTTGCAAGGCACGCAACTCGTGACGCATTTCCTGACGCAACTGTGCGTCCAGGTTCGACAGCGGCTCATCCATCAAACACAACTGACTGTCCGCCACCAACGCGCGCGCCAAAGCCACGCGCTGTTGTTGACCACCCGAGAGCTCGCCTGGCTTACGCGCGGCGAGCTGCGAGAGGCTCAGAAGATCCAGAGTTTTACGAAGGCGTTCGGCAATTTCGGCTTTAGGCACACGTCTGACTTTTAAACCGAACACAACATTTTCAGCGACAGAAAGATGGGGAAACAACGCATAGTTTTGAAATACCATCGATACGCCACGCATCGCGGGTTGCACTTCAGTGACGTCCTGTCCAAAAATATGTATACGACCCGTTGTCGGCATCTCGAGCCCGGCAATTAATCGCAATGTTGTTGTCTTGCCGCATCCTGAGGGTCCAAGTAATACCGAGAACTGCCCTTGTTCGAGTTGCAGATCCGTTGGATAAAGCGCAGCTGTCGCGCCCCAATTTTTCCCGGCTTGGTCGAATTGCACTGCAATCATGTTCTGCCTAATTCTCTTTGTTGAGTATTGTTGTTTGTCTCTAACCTTAACTTTACTTTATTTAAATACGATGACAGCGGACCTCGCTTAAGTCTTGGCAAAAAAATATAAGAAATTTATCTATTGGTCAATCTATAACAATGTCATAGTTAAACAATGATAAATTTCATCATGGATAACCCTAGGCCACACGACATGCCTTCTTCACAAGCACACCGCACGACCAAATCAACACCTCGACTCCGTATCTGGGATCTCCCAACACGTCTGTTTCACTGGCTACTCGCGATAAGCATCACGGGCGCACTAATCACCATCAACATTGGCGGAGCCTGGATGGACTGGCACGTCAGATTTGGGATTGCGAGCTTTGTGTTGCTGCTCTTTCGTGTGATGTGGGGTCTGATCGGACCGCGCTATGCACGCTTTAGTCAGTTTCTGTGCTCTCCTGCCAAGACGCTGGCCTATTTGCGTGACAGCAAAGGTAGCCGTCACGCAGGTCATAACCCCTTAGGCGCATGGTCGGTTATTGCGATGCTAGGTCTTTTTTTGTATCAGAGTTCAACGGGACTTTTCGCCAATGATGATGTCATGACACAAGGTCCCCTCGCCCAGTTTGTCAGCAACGACACCGTCGCCTTAATGACTCGCTTGCATGGTCTGAGCGAATATGTTCTGTATGCCCTCATCGCTCTCCACCTCGGCGCCATTGCGTTCTACAGTTTTAGAGGCGAGGGACTTGTTAAACCCATGGTGACGGGTGATGCACCTAAACACACCCTAGTCGAGGGAACGCAAAGCGCTCGGGACGATTGGCGCGTGAGACTCGGCGCACTCATTCTCGCAGCGCTGCTTATGGCTCTTGCTTGGTGGCTGATCAAGCTGGCATTTAATGCCCCTGCGAGTTTCACCTGAGAAAAACTCGTTCATTTCCCGCTTTTAGGGAATAATACCGGGTCAACCAATTAAATATAAAAACGACCCGGGGAACAACATGCCGATTTTAAATAACGGTGACTGCAGGATTTATTGGCGAGGGGATGGGGATACCCAGCTTCCTGGACTTGTGCTGGGTAACTCACTCGGGACCGACCTCACCCTTTGGGATCCAATGCTAGAGACACTCATGCGCCATTTCTATGTTGTGCGCTTTGATACCCGTGGGCACGGCGGCTCTGACATCCCGGTGGGTCCGTACTCGATCGAACAACTCGCCGACGATGCGCAAGCCGTGATCGCTGCGGCGCGTTTGAGTCACTATTCTTACTGGGGCATTTCCTTAGGCGGAATGGTCGGGATGGAGCTCGCAGCACGTAAACCCACAGGCCTGAAAAAACTCGTGCTGAGTCATACTGCGGCAGAGTTTGATGCTGGTATCTGGGATCAACGGATCGCGGCGTTGAAAACGGGCGGCATGCCAGCCATTATTGACGGTGTGATCACTCGTTTCTTTACACCAGACTTTGTGGCACAAAATACAGTCAATCTAAAACGCATACGCAACATCGCGTTATCGCAAGCGCCTAGTGGCTATGCAGCTTGTTGTGGTGCCATTCGTGACATGAATCTATATCCGCGTCTTGAGCGCATCCAAGTCCCGACACTCGTGGTCGTTGGGGAGTTGGACTTGTCGACACCCGAGGCCCGTGGACAAGGCTTGATCGAACGCATCAAAGGCGCTCGTATGGTCAAAGTGCGAAGCGCGCACATTGCGCCACCAGAGATTCCAAATGAATATCTGGCAGCGGTGTTACCTTTTATCTCTTGACGCGATAAGCATCGTGACAGGCTTTGCAACTGGCACCGACATCGCCAAATGCTGCACGTAGCTTGTCTAAATCACCGGAGTCAGCCGCAGCGGAAAGTTTGACAACTGCGCCTTCGAATTTAGTTTGAGCCGCCTTGAAACCTGCGGCATCTGACCATACCTCTGGTTTAGCTGCGCTCTTACCTTCAGTGCCTGGGCCAAAAGCGCCCCAAGGCAAAGTTGACAAGGTCCTTACAAGAGCGACGTTTGCTTTGATCGCCGCAGCGTCATAAGGGACTTGCCCTTTGACAGTGGACTGCATGCGGCCAAACTGAGACGCCATCACCACAAAAGCCGATTGACGATATTTGATTGCATCCTCAGGTTTAGCAAACTGGGCGCTGGCCGAGGACATCCAAAGCGGTGATAACAATGCACCGGAAACTAACAAAATCGATAGCTTTTTCATGGGCGTACTCCTTTGGGTTGTCGTATTAACCACTATACCGTCTTTGCTAGGGCTTGGGCTAGACCAATATAGCTGCGCGGTGTCATCGCCAACATCCTGGTACGGACCTCTGGGGGCAAATCCAAACCGCCAATAAACTCGCGTAACGCTTGCTCAGTGATACCTTTACCTCGCGTCAGCGCTTTGAGTTGCTCGTAAGGCTGTGGCAAACCATAGCGCCGCATCACCGTCTGGATAGGCTCGGCAAGAACCTCCCAGCAATTGTCAATATCTGCGTCGATCGCGGCAGCATTGACCTCGAGCTTGCCCAAGCCGCGCAAACAAGCATCGTAGGAAACCAAACAATAGCCAAGCGCTACGCCTAAATTACGCAGCACGGTGGAGTCCGTGAGGTCACGCTGCCAACGTGAAATCGGTAATTTCTCTGACAAATGTCGCAGCACGGCGTTGGCGAGACCGAGATTACCCTCCGCATTTTCAAAGTCGATCGGGTTGACCTTGTGCGGCATAGTGGACGACCCAACCTCACCGTCCTTGAGGCGTTGTTTGAAATAACCCAACGCGATGTAGCCCCAAATGTCACGGTTCAAGTCGATCAAAATGGTGTTGGCACGTGCAATCGCATCAAATAAACCAGCCATCCAATCATGAGGCTCGATCTGGATGGTATGAGGATTTTGCTTGAGACCAAGTTCCTTAAGCACTGCGGCACTAAAGGCCGGCCAATCTAACTCAGGGTAAGCGGACAAATGCGCGTTGTAATTACCAGTCGCACCATTCATTTTTGCCAAAGGAACGATAGACTGAATATTTGCAATAGCATCCCGCAAGCGTGCCGCCACGTTGGCGAACTCTTTGCCAAGCGTCGTTGGCGTTGCGGGCTGGCCGTGCGTGCGCGCAAGCATAGGCTGTGCGGCCTGGGACAGAGCCATATGCTGAAGCGAAGCCAGCACTTTTTTCAACTGAGGCACCAAAACCTGCTCACGTGCACGGCCCAACATCAGTGCATGAGACGTGTTATTGATGTCCTCAGAGGTACAGGCAAAGTGAATAAATTCACCCGCTTTTTCCAACTCGGGGTGACCCGCGACTTTTTCCTTAAGCCAATACTCCACTGCCTTGACATCGTGGTTGGTGGTGCGCTCAATCTGCTTGATCCGATCTGCATCCGCTTCTGAAAAAACAGCGACCAAATTACGCAAGACCTGAGTGGCCGCCTCAGAAAAAGGAGATAGCTCAGACAGACCCGCCTGGGACAAACCGATCAACCAAGCAATTTCAACCTCAACCCGGTGCGCCATAAAACCCGCTTCGGACAGTAACGGCCTCAACGCATCACAACGGGAGGCATAACGACCGTCAAGAGGAGAAACGGCATTTAAAACAGTTAAAGCAGAATTTGTTTGCATAGGAGAGAAAGCTGACAAAAAAACGACAAAATGGGTTGGATTGAGTTTATCACCCCTGTTTACAAGACAATATTTCCCTTTCAGGCGCGACTCAGGGTAAGGTATCGATGTATAAAAAATACGCTATTTAGCGCATGTCTTCTAAATAGAACTTAACCAGCCGTCTTCAACAGCTTATGAAACTCATCGCATCACTCACCAGCCCTTACGTCCGTAAAGTGCGTATCGTCATGGCAGAGAAAAAACTCGATTACCAGATGCAAATCGAGAATGTCTGGGCGCCAGACACACTGATGCATGAATTTAATCCCTTAGGTAAAGT
>JBILJA010000052.1:0-14503 GCA_044368775.1 Burkholderiaceae bacterium | reverse complement strand
GGTCAGGCGAGCCGCAAGGTTTGGAGGGACAATTACTGCGCTGGGTACCCATCGACACGGCTCAGGACGTACCCCAGCTTTTACCCGCGACCTACCCTCCCCTGCGCTGGCTGCAACTTCCGAACATTTATGCAATTTCCTCTGCCGGGTCACCCGAGCAGCTTCCCCAGTTTTTAAATAGGCTAGACCAAGGACTTGCAGCAGGCCTCAAGCTGTTTCAATGGCGCGAGCCTGGCTGGCCGGGCGGTCCCGCACAACTGGATCTGCATCAAGCCCTGAAAACCGTGCTTGCCCGCTGTCATGCTGCTGGCGCCCGTATTTTGGTCAACAGCGTTCACCCCGAGGCTTGGTGGCATGAAGCCGATGGGGTGCATTTGCGCTCGCAAGATGCCACAAACCTGACAAAACGACCGACCTTGGACAAGGGCAAACGTGTGGGCATCTCCACGCACAACCTCGCCGAGCTCACGCACGCACGCACATTAGACGCTGATTTTGCGGTGCTAGGGCCGGTCCTGCCAACCGCCTCGCACCCAGGACATCTCGGTATCGGCTGGGATAGCTTCGACCAACTCAATGCTCAGGCAGGTTTGCCTGTTTTTGCTTTAGGCGGTCAGTCCGCAGCCACGCTTGCGCATGCCCAATCAGTTGGTGGGCACGGCTTTGCTGGGATTCGCGGTTGGATTGCCTGAGTCATCGAGGCTCTTGAGGTCTTCTGCGGACCAACCTCCACCCAAAGCAGCAACGAGTCTCACACTCGCGGCAAAACGATTGCCCACCAGAGTGATGTAAGTGCGTTCGTTATTGAGGGCGGTGGTTTCAAGCACCGCAACACTCAAATAATCAATCAAACCCTGATCGTACTGATTGCGCGCCAGTCTTAATGATTGCTGAGCGGACTGAACCGCCTGCTTTTGCACGACTTCCTCTTGCTCGAAGACGCGCATTTGCACCATCGCATTTTCTACTTCTTGCAAGGCTGTCAAGACCGTCTGACGATACGTCGCCGCCTGAGCATCGAATTGCGCACGCGCCTGATTAATTTGCGCTTGACGCGCGCCTCCATCAAAAATCAAGGCAGCGAGCTGTGGACCCAGTGCCCAAATCTGACCGGGCGCACTAAACCATTGCGTAAGATCGTTACTGCGAAACCCTCCACTCGCATTGAGCGTGAGGCTCGGGAACCAAGCTGCCGTCGCGACCCCAATCTGCGCGTTCGCAGCCGCAGTCCGCCGTTCAGAAGCGGCGATGTCCGGACGACGCTCCAACAACTCTGAAGGCAAACCCACGGGCACAGCGGGAGGAATGAGAGGGACTTTTTCAGCTTTGATCGAAAACGTCGAAGGAGGCCGCCCAAGCAAAACTGCCACCGCATTCTCAAAAACGGCTCGCTGTTGTTCTAAATCGATGAGTTGCGCACGGGTACTCGCAAGCTGGGTGCTCGCGACCGCGACATCACCCTGCCCAGAGATCCCCGCGTTGTAGCGGTTCTGTGTCAATTTGAGTGCGCGCTCATAGGCCGTCACCGTCGCCGTCAACAAACGCTGCTGTTCGTCCAACACGCGGACCTGTAAGTACGCAAGCGTCATCGCGGTTTGTGCCGTGAGTCGAGCGCCAGAGACATCCGCGGCCAACGCGAGTTCAGTCGCATCTGTCGCTTCGATATTGCGGCGAATACTGCCCCAAATGTCGAGCTGCCAACTCGCCTGCGCGTTCAGACCATAACCCGTGATTGCGGCACTCGTGCCACTTGAGACACCACCCCCACTACGCGTGGTATTCCCAATCGCTGAAATCGAGGGCAACAAGGGCGCGCGCGCGCCCTGCGTCACCGCGACTGCTTGCCTAAATCTCGCCTCGGCTAACGCGATATTCTGGTTCGAAATATTCAACTCCGTGATCAAATCACTGAGTACAGGATCCTTGTACATCGACCACCAAGGACCACGAGGCTCGTTCGCGGCCGGTCGCGCGACCTTCCACCCCGGTGTTTCCTTAAACTGCGTCCCGACATCAATTGTTGGACGTACATAATCCGGACCGACCATACAGCCCGCCAACAGCAAAGAGAGGCCGCACACACACGCCATGCGCGCCAGACGACACCTCTGCTTTAAACGCATGACATACGAACGCAACAAACCAAACTTCATAGGGGTGTCGATCCAGGTCTAGAAGAAAGAGTATCTGATCGCGAAGAAGACCTTGCCGCAAGCCACAGCCGGAAGCGATCTAAATACAAATACACAACAGGGGTAGTGTAGAGCGTCAGTAACTGACTCACCAGCAAACCCCCAAGGATCGTAATGCCGAGCGGCTGGCGCATCTCAACGCCCGCTCCCGTCGCAAACACGAGAGGCATGGCACCGAAAATCGCCGCACACGTTGTCATCAAGATTGGCCTAAAACGTGTCAAGCACGCTTGATGAATCGCTTCGCGCGGCGAGAGCCCCAGCCGTCTTTGCGCATCCAACGCAAAGTCGACCATCATGATGGCGTTTTTCTTGACAATACCAATCAGCAGAAACACCCCGATGAGGGCGATCAGACTGAACTCCGTCTTGAGCAACAAAAGAGCGAGCAAGGCCCCAACACCCGCAGACGGCAGTGTCGACAAAATCGTCAGCGGATGAATGGTGCTTTCGTACAGCATACCTAGCACCAGATACATGGTGAGGAGTGCTGCCAAAATCAACCAAGGTTGATTGGCCAAGGCACTCTGCAAGGCCGCAGCGGTCCCTTGAAAACCAGCCTGAATTTTGTCGCTTGGCAAATTGATCGCAGCAACCGCCTGATCAATCGCCGCATTCGCTTGTCCGAGCGATATACCGGGTGCTAAATCAAAGGAAATCGTATCGGCAGCCAACAAACCTTGGTGCCGGACACTTAGCGGTGCATTGGTCGTTTCAAATTTAGCAAACGCGGATAAGGGCACACGCTGGCCACTTTTACTCAAGACATAGACATCGCTCAACGACTCCATCCCTTGGGCATGACGCGGCGCGACCCCCATCACCACACGATACTGATTCCTCTCTCCATACATGACCGAAATCTGACGCTGACTAAAAGAGTTGTTCAGGACCGCCGAAATGCTCGCCATCGGCACATTCAGGCGCTGTGCAGCATCGCGGTCAACCACAATGGAAACCTGTCGCCCGCGATCTTCGACATCCGTATCCACATCCACAAGCTCAGGTAGATTTGCGATCGCCTGCTGCACTTTCGGCAACCATTCCTTAAGATCAGAGAGCTCATTGGCCATCAGCGTGTATTGATACTGAGAACTGGTTTGTCGACCCCCTATTCTGATATCTTGCTGTGGAACTAAGAACAGTCTTGCGCCCGGTATACCGGCAAGTTGAGGCCTTAGGCGGTTGATGACTTGGCGCACAGACACCTTGCGTTCACTCAACGGCTTAAGCTGAACCGCTAAAAAACTACTATTACTGCCACCCCGACCACTCGCATACGCCGTGACGGTGTTGATCGCCGGATCTTTCATCAGTACCTGACGAAACCGATCCAGCTTGGGTTTCATCGATTCAAACGATGTGCCATCATCGGTCGAAAAGAAACCGAGCATCATGCCGGTATCCTGCTGCGGAAAAAATCCTTTCGGAACAACACCATAGAGATAAAAATTAAAGCCAACCGTCGCCGCCAGCAACAGCATCATGAAACGACCATGCGCCAACGCCCAATTCAAGGAACGCGAGTAGGCATTGACGGTAGCGTCCATGCTGCGCACCAACGCACGCTCAAACCAACTGACACGCGCTTTCGTCTCAGACTCGGGGGCTTTACGCTTGAGCAATCGCGCGGCCATCATGGGCGTCAACGTTAGGGAAACAAACATAGAAATCAAAATCGCAACCGATAATGTCACGGCGAATTCTCGGAACAAACGTCCCGGCAATCCCCCCATTAGCAAAATCGGAATAAAAACAGCGATCAGCGAAATACTCATCGAAAGCACCGTAAATCCGACTTCCCGCGTCCCACGTAAAGTGGCCCGCTTGACCGATTCACCGCGCTCGAGATGGCGCATGATGTTTTCCATCACCACGATCGCGTCATCGACTACAAAGCCGGTCGCTACGATCAAAGCCATCAACGACATCGTATTGAGCGAATACTCAAGCAAATACATCACGCCAAAAGTACCGATCAAGGACACCGGTACAGCAACCGTCGGAATCAACGCGGCGCGCCAATTGCGTAAAAAGAACAACACCACCAACATCACAAGACCAATCGCAATGATCAACGTATGTTCAGCCTCTTTGACCGAAGCACGAATACTAGGCGTACGATCCTGCGCAACACTCAAATTCACATCGGCGGGCAACATGGCACGTAATGTTGGAAGGTCTGCGCGGATCTCATCGACAGTGCGGATAATATTTGCCTTGGCTTCGCTGCGCACCAACACCAAAATCGCCTGCTGGTGATTGAAATAACCAATGTTATTGACGTCCTCGACAGAGTCCTCAACCTTGGCAACATCGGAGAGGCGGACAGGCGCGTCATTGCGCCACGAGACAATCAAGGGTCTGTAGTCTGCCGCCTTCCAGAGCTGGTCATTGGCCGTAATCAGCCAACGATTACTGTCATTTTCCAAAAAACCTTTAGGCTTTGTCGAGTTCGCCGCAGCGATCGCAGCTCTGACCGCATCCAGCGCAACGCCATATTGCACTAGGGCATCGGGATTGAGATCAATACGCACGGCGGGCAAGGAGCTTCCGCCAATCTGCACCTCGCCGACACCTTGCACTTGAGAAAGTTTTTGTTGAACCGTCGTCGAGGCAATGTCATAGAGCTGTCCCTGAGACAGGGTCGCTGACGTCAACGCCAAGGTCATAATAGGTGCGGCCGAGGGATTCGCCTTGCGATACGAGGGATTGCCCTGCAAACCACTTGGCATCATCGCGCGTGCGGCATTGATCGCACCTTGCACATCTGTAGCGGCACTGTTGATATCACGGCTCAGATCGAACTGCAGCGTGATACGCGTCTGACCTGTCGTACTGCGCGAGGTCATCTCCGTCACACCCGCGATCGTACCCAGAGAACGCTCTAGAGGCGTGGCGACCGTCGCAGCCATCACTTCGGGACTGGCCCCAGGCATATTGGCGCGTACAGAAATGACCGGGAGCTCAATCTGAGGCAATGGTGCGATCGGCAACAAACCATGCGCGAGCCAACCCGCTAACACAACGCCTAGCCAGATCAGCGTCGTCGCGACCGGACGTACGATGAAAGGGCCTGAGATACTCATGGCGTCACGGAAGCATCTGACGCCCGCTTCGTGTGCGAGCGTAACCGATCAAAAAACAAGTAAATGACGGGTGTTGTAAATAAGGTCAATACCTGACTCACGAGCAAGCCGCCCACCATCACCAGGCCGAGAGGCTGACGGAGTTCAGCGCCCGTTCCGGTCGAGAGCATCAATGGGATCGCGCCAAACAGCGCGGCGAGCGTGGTCATCAAAATCGGTCTAAACCGCAACAGCGCGGCTTGTTCGATCGCTTCTCTAGGCGAAAGCCCTGACTTGCGTTCAGCATACAAAGCGAAATCAATCATCATGATCGCATTTTTCTTGACGATGCCGATCAACAAAATAATGCCGATAACACCGATCATGTCGAGATCGCGTCCTGTCATCAACAAGGCAAGCAGCGCACCGATCGCAGCAGAGGGCAAGGTCGATAAAATCGTCACGGGGTGGATAAAACTCTCGTACAACACACCCAGTACGATATACATCGTAATAATGGCCGCGAGAATCAACAATAAGGTGCTGGACAGAGAAGCTTCAAAAGCGCGTGCGGCACCTTGAAAGCGGGTTTGTATACCTTGAGGCATTCCGATTTCTTGTGTCGAGCGTGTCACTGCCTCGACCGCGCTCGACAAAGACGTACGCGGACTTAAATTAAAAGAGATCGTGACAGAAGGAAACTGATCCAAGCGATTAATAACCAGCGGAGTTCGACCTTCCGTGACCTTAACGATAGTATTGAGCGGAATGGGTTTACCCGTATTACTCTTGACATAGACCGAACCTAAAGACGACGGGTCTCGTCGAAACTGCGCTGGGACCTCAATCACGACACGGTACTGATTAGATTGTGTAAAAATCGTTGAAATCTGGCGCTGACCAAAGGCATCATAGAGAGCATCATCAATCGCGGCCGCAGACACCCCCAACCTTGCCGCAGCATCACGATCGATGTGAATGAATGTGTTCAACCCATCTTCTTGTAGATCATCCACGACGCCCGTCAACTCAGGCTGAGCCCTCAGTTGATCCACCAGCTTAGGTACCCATTGCGCCAAGAGTGAAGCATCCGCTGCCTCGAGCGTCAATTGATATTGCGTTCGACTCACCCGATCCTCGACTGTCAAATCTTGAACAGGCTGAAAATAAAACCGCAAGTCCGTCATGAGACTTAACTCGTTTTCCAAGCGCCGAATGACTTGAGTTACGTTTTCTGATCGCTCATTGTGTGGACGCAAGGCAATCTGGATGCGACCAGTATTGACTGTTTCATTGATACCATCAATCCCAATAAAGGAAGCGACACTCGCGACAGTCGAATCTTTTAAAATGACTCCTACCGCCTCTTGCTGCCGCCGTGACATCGCATCGAAGGATAAGTTTTGAGGTGCTTGCGTCACCAATTGAATCAGTCCTGTATCTTGCGCAGGAAAAAACCCCTTGGGAATGGCCAAGTAGAGAAGCGCCGTCAAGACAAAGGTACCCAAAGCGACAAAGAGCGTCAGCGTCTGATGCCTGAGTACTATTTTCAGACCGCGGGCATAACTACGGATGAGCGCTTCAATCCAACCATTGGTTTTGCGGGCAATCCAACCGTACTTCTGCTCATTACCGGCACGCAAAAAACGGGCGCACATCATCGGCGTCAGCGTGAGTGAGATAATCAGCGATAGAAAAATAGCGACCGCTAAGGTGAGAGCGAACTCTCTAAAGAGGCGCCCGACGACCTCGGTCATAAACAACAAGGGAATCAACACCGCAATCAGTGATAGGGTCAGGGAGACCAAGGTAAAACCGATTTGCGAGGCGCCTTTGAGCGCAGCCTGAAGGGGCTTTTCGCCACGTTCAAGATAACGGGCGATATTTTCAATCATGACAATCGCATCATCCACTACAAAACCTGTAGCGATCGTCAACGCCATTAAGGTCAGGTTGTTGACGCTAAAATCCATGAGATACATGATGCCAAAGGTACCTATGAGCGACAACGGCACTACGATACTAGGAATGAGTGTGGCTGTTAGGGTTCGCAAAAAAACAAACGTGACCAGCACCACCAGGCCAATGGCGATCAGCATCTCAACCTGAACGTCTTTAACCGAGGCGCGAATTGTTTGCGTACGATCCGACATCACTGTGACGTCAAGATTGCCAGGCAATGCCGCCCTAAGCTGGGGTAATAATTTCTGAATGCGGTCAACCACCTCGATCACGTTTGCGCCAGGCTGACGTTGCACGTTCAACAAGATCGCAGGCTGTTGGTTAGCCCAAGCTGCTAAGCGCGAGTCTTCTGCATCTAATACCACCTCGGCGACGTCACCGAGGCGCAAAGGTGCCTCGTTTCGATATGCCACAATGAGATTTCGGAAGTCTGCAGGGTTTCGAAGTTGATCGTTGGCATCGATCGTGGTTGAGCGCATCGGGCCGTCAAGCGTTCCTTTGGGCTGATTTACATTAGAGGCCACCACGGCCGTTCGCACATCCGCAAGCGCCAAGCCGTAGGCTGCGAGTGCTTGCGGATTAGCTTGGATACGCATCGCCGGTCTTTGTCCGCCAGCGATCGTCACTAAACCTACACCTGAGACTTGCGATATTTTTTGTGCCATCCGCGTATCGACGAGATCACGCACCTGAGGTAAGGGTACCGTTGGCGAAGTAATGGCAAGCGTCATAACAGCGGCATCCGCTGGGTTCACTTTGTTGTAGATGGGCGGTGCCGGTAATTCTTTAGGGAGTACATTTGACGCGGCGTTGATCGCAGCCTGCACCTGCTGTTCCGCGACATCAAGCGGCAACGACAAGGAAAATTGTAAGGTAATAGAGGAGGCGCCAGTCGTACTACTGGACGACATCTGGCGTAGACCCGGCATTTGTCCGAACTGTCTTTCTAACGGCGAAGTCACCAAGGCCGCCATCACCTCTGGACTCGCGCCGGGATAAAACGTTGTTGTTTGTATGGTGGGGTAATCCACCTCTGGCAATGAAGAAACCGGCAACCATTTATAGGCAATCAACCCGCACAACAACATCGCGATCATCGAAAGTGTTGTCGCGACAGGCCGAAGAATAAATGGCCGAGAAATATTCATCGATTTGGCTCTATCACGCGCACCTTTGCACCTTCACGCAAACGGTCTACGCCCTCCAGTACCACGCGCTCGCCCGCTTTGATTCCATCGAGAATCACCAAGGACTCCGCGGTCCTGTCCCCCACCTTTACCACGCGGACAGAGGCCGTACCCTCAGGTTCAATGACGTACACAAAGGCACCTCGATTACCCTGCTGGATCGCACTCGCAGGAATCGTCAACGCCTCCTTGAGCGTTCTTACCTTCATGCGAACATTGACGAATTGATTGGGAAACAAAGCATCATCCGCGTTTTTGAATTCCGCTTTGAGCTTGACGGTGCCCGTTGTTATGTCAATCTGATTATCAATAGACATCAGTACACCTTGCGCCAAACGCTTGGCATCTGCACGATCGTACGCATCGACTTGGAGCTTTTGTCCTGCGAGCATCGGCTGTCGCACCGTGGGCAAATCATTTTCAGGAAGTGTAAAGACAACTGAAATAGGTTGAGTCTCGGTTATTACGACGAGACCCACCGGATCATTCGCGTTCAATAAGTTACCCGCATCCACACGTCTCAAACCAAGCTTGCCGGAGATCGGCGCAGTGATGCGTGTATAGCTCAACTGAAGGCGTGCGTTATCAACTGTCGCTTGGTCACTTTTAATCTGACCTTCAAACTTCCTGACGAGTGCTGCTTGCGTATCTAAAAGTTGGGGAGCGATCGAGTCTTGTTTGCGTAAGGTCTGGTATCGCTGCAAATCACGTTTAGCGTTTTCAAATTGCGACACGTTTTGCTGTTGCGTTCCCAAGGCCTGATTGAGCGCGACTTCGAAAGGTCGTGGATCAATCAACGCCAATAAGGTGCCCTCCTTGACCTGCTCGCCCTCTTTAAACAACACCTCGAGCAGCTCACCCTGCACTCGACTTCGCACAGTCACAGTGTTCAAGGCGGTCACCGTACCGAGCCCACGCAGGTAAATATCAAGATCTTGCAGACGCGCCGCAGCGACTCTGACGGGCGTACCTGCACTCATTCCAGCAGGGGGCCCTTTTGGCGCCACTTTTTTTGTACCGCTAAACTGCCACCAACCAAGGCCCGCCAGCACCAAGGCAATAATCAACCAGATCAAGGGTGAGCGAAACGCTGACCTTGCCACATTACTTTCAGACATATGAATTCCAGCAGGCCCTAAAGGGCGCAAAGGGTCATTTTGAAGGCGACATCATGATTGACCGCCTGTGGTCGCTGTTCGCCATCCTGTGAGGAGTAACGAATCCAGACCATATATTTATTGGCGCTGATTTCAGGGAACACGCCTGCAGACTCATCCACCCAAACGCGAAGCAACTGATAGGTTTTGCCAGCAAGCATTTGCTGAAAAGCACCCTGCGGTGCGACCGCATCCGTTGGGTGTCCCGTCTCGCGCAATAAGCGCATGACCATGCTAATCCCTGCTTGTAAGGGCATCAGAGTAGACATCCAACGCTGCAAATCCGAGCAACGCTGCGCTTCTGTTCTGTACTGCCAGGCATGAAAGGAAGGCATATCCACCTGCGTGCCGCCACCAGGCACGGCCAAGCGTCCACGCAGACTACTGAGCCACTCATTGGCTCTGAGTTCCTGACCTGTTTTACCTGCAGCATTGAGGTTGGTCATGACACCCTCAATTTCTACGAGCATGTCAGCCAATGTTTTCGGCTCCACCCCAGGGTGATCTCGCAATGACTGCAAAACGCCGCGCTGTCGCTCTAAATCTTGGAGGACAGTCCCTTTCAGATCGGTACGTTCGGTCGCATCCAGCAAGTCAAACAAAGCTGCGAGCGCCACCTGATGGTGCCGTGCATCGCCAGGCTTGGCAAAGAACATCATTCGATCGAGCAAAGACTCCAGGCGCATTAGCGCACGGACTCGCTCATTAAATGGGTATTCAAAAAGAATCACTGGTTCTTATCATCCAAGCTGACCAGGCATTTGCGGTAGATTTAACGCTTTTAGCCTGACTTCGCTAGGTTACACCACGCTTTATGCAAGACCAATACTTGTTTTTCAAGATCCGCCAAGGATGTCGTTGCCATATTGGCGACTATATCGTCAGCTGCTTGTAGCCGCTCAGTGCGAGACACCTGCGCCGCCATAATCCGGCGAATTGTCTCGATGGGGATTGCACTGCGAGCTTGCACCCGGGCAATCTGCGTCTCCTCTTCACAATCAACCACACAAAGTCGGTCGACTCTGTCACGCCAGCGTCCAGACTCAATTAACAATGGAACAACAAAAACAGCATAAAGTCCGTTTGCATCATGTGCTTGGCGCAGAACCTCCTCAGCGATGAGCGGGTGCAGGATACCCTCTAGCTCAATTCGGCGACCAGCGTCCGCAAACACCAGCTCACGCATCCGAACCCGGTCAAGGGCGCCATTCTCGTCAATCAGCCCAGCGCCAAAAGCACGGCGAATCGCCTCGATCGCCGCTCCTTCCGGGGCAGTGAGCTGGTGCGCAATCAAATCCGTATCAATCACAGTCGCCCCCCAACTCGCCAATAAATTAGCGACATGGGTCTTGCCTGAGCCTATACCTCCGGTCAGACCTAACTTGAACATCCTGTTTCTCCTGGAAATTCGCTTACAACGTATCAAAAAATAGCATCAGGATACCTCCAAGCGCCAAACCTGGCCCAAAGGGCATGGGTTCACGTAACCGGCGCCTACTGAAACGCGTTGCCAAGGCGACAAAAAAAATGCTTGAGGTGCACGCCAATAGCCACACAAAAGGTAAAGCCCAGCAACCCAACCATGCGCCAATCGCAGCCGAGAGTTTGAAGTCTCCATGCCCCATCAGCGTCTTACCCAGCCAGGCACCCAACAAACCTGCAGGCAGCCAAAGGACAATATATCCCGCAGCAGCCCCCCAAACCGCGAGCTCCAGCGACCGCTCGCCCAAGCCTGCAGCATGCCACAGCAAACCCAGCCACAAAAGAGGCAGCGTGAGGACATCCGGCAATAAATGCGTGCGAGCATCAATCCTGGCAAGCAGTAAAAGCATGGCGCAAAAAGCAAACGCCACACACGTCTCGACTTCTAGCCCCCAGATTAAGGCTGCACTCGAGGCGCATACACATAAGAGCGACACAAACAAAACATCCTGCCACTGAAGCGCACGAATTGCCGGCTCAGTCCAAGTCAACAAACGCACACCGGAATCCTCCATTAAGAGTTGCTGAGGTATTTTCCACGATAACCAAAGCAAGGGTACAGACAACAATAAACCTATCATGCCCCCCATGAGCACGATCCATATGTGCTCACCCACTTTATTCTTTCCTTTGCAAGAGATGTGCAGTCATGATGCCAAGTGCGTAAAATGCAATCATTCTTAGTAAGATCCTTTTGTTTTTAATTGGAAATGTCACCATGTCAGGACGAATCGCAGGGCACTCTACTCTCCGTGCAACGATTTACCGCACTCTTGCCCTTTGCTTGCCCGTCGTCGTTGCCGGCTGTGCACAGATGCAACAGCAAATGCAACAGCCCGGCTACTACAACCCCCCGGTTGCTAGCTCAACCACAGACGCTATTGAGCAGGCCGAATCACCCTACGGCAGTCAGACGATACGAGCAGCAAGCCAGATTCAAATTGGCCTAAAAGGACGTGCTTCGGACGCCGCGCCTGTGCAGGGTCAACCATCCGGTGCGACTCAAGCGGCGGCAAACGCCAATCAGGCCGCAACAGCCGCTGCAGCAAACGACTCACTCCAAGCCTCTCTATTTCCCGAACCTCTGACCTTTGCGGGTACCTTGCCCTGCTTTCATCCTGAAATGAAATGCTCAGCGCAACGCATCACGATGAGCTTGGCACCCAATGGTCGCTGGCGCGCCCGTGCGGCGTATTTGGAGCAAGCAAGTAAAAGCGGTTCTTCACTGACTGATCAAGGCTGCTGGCGCGTCATTCCTCAGGCCGTTCCCCGCATTATTTTGCTTAACCCCTCGGGTAACGTCCGCGCAGAGCTCGCGCTGACCTCGACCAACGTGCTGCGCCTGGTCTCCATGAATGGTGAGTCGGTCAACCTGACTTACACGCTCACTCGACAACCTGATCTCGATCCGATTGACGAGCTCAATAAGGTCACAGCGCCCAACTGTCCGTAACGGATGCTTTGATCAAGGCTCTGGATTCGTACACACCTCGCGAGCAAGTTGCACAGCATTGCGCACACCCATTTTGTAAAAAATGCGTGCGCGATGCGCCTCAACGGTTCGCATCGAAATCCCTAATTCGATTGCGATGAATTTGTTTGATTTACCCTCCGCGACGGGGTGAATCACATCGCGCTCTCGCGCAGTCAGTGCGCGCCAACCCGCACCACGGTTATCGTCAGGATGTTTCATCTTGCCTCCGTATCAACACGAGGCAAAGTCTGGCAGAGCACCGACTCAAAGGTAAGCTGTCAAATCTGACAGGCGGATTTACCCTAGGTACCTATTGACACCATCACAACCATCACGGTCTATATACGTATTGTTTAAAGCTCGAGGTTGTCGATCAGGCGCGTAGCACCAAGCTTGGCGGCCGCCAAAGCAACCAGAGGCTCGCCAGCAGCGACTTGATCAATCGTGGGCTTGTGTAAATCACGCTGGCGACGAACGGCGATGTAATCAACCTCCCAACCACGTTTGGCGAGGAGCGTGGTGACCTCCGCGGCGAGTTGCTCGACATCATGCAGACCTGCTCGGAGTTTGCTTTGTATGGACTGCAATAGTGCAAATAACTGTGGCGCTTCTTTGCGCTCGGCATCTTGCAAATAGACATTGCGTGACGAAAGCGCCAAGCCATCATCCGCGCGGACAGTCTCATGCGCCATGATCTCAACAGGCAACTGAAACTGTCTACACATATTGCGTATCACCATCAATTGTTGATAGTCCTTTTTTCCAAAGACAGCGACGCGAGGTTGAACGCAAGAGAAAAGTTTGAGTACCACGGTGCTCACACCGCCAAAGAAACCAGGGCGACATTCGCCTTCGAGGATATCGCCCAACTCTTGGGGAGGCTGCACGCGATAGCTCTGCGGTTCAGGATATAGCTCGCGCTCATCCGGCGCGAACAAAACATAGACATTTCGATCGCGCTCGAGCTTGGCAATATCGTCCTGCAAAGTTCGAGGGTAGCGTTCAAAATCCTCGTTGGGACCAAACTGTAAGCGATTGACAAAAATACTCGCGACAACAGGATCACCATGCTGCCTGGCGAGTTTCATGAGCGCCAAATGGCCCTCATGCAGATTACCCATGGTAGGCACAAAAGAAACGCGCAACTGGCCTCGCAGTTGATCACGCAACTCTTCAATCGTATGTACAACCTTCAATACATTCTCCGGACGCGGTATGACGAGCGGTCAAACCGCAGCGCTGGTGTAGGCCAGTCGTACATAGATAGGCGCATAGGGCTCGGCCTGCGTGATTTCGAGCAAAGATTCGCGAGAAAGTTCGAGTAACGCGAGAAAGTGCACAACCACGACAGCGACAGCCGCCCCCTCTGAAATACGTTCCATGAAGAGCTCGCCAAATTCGATGAAACGCACATCGGACAAACGCCTCAAAATATGCGTCATATGATCACGCACCGACAATTGCTCACGTGTAATGTGATGGTGGGCATTCAGTTTGGCACGCTTAATGATATCGATCCAGGCTTGGCGCAAATCTTCGACACTCACTTCAGGCAAAGCGCGCTCGATACGCAAATCCGCAAAAGCCTGTGAGCGCTGAAAATCACGTCCCAATTGTGGCAAGGTATCCAGTTTTTGGGCTGCGAGCTTCATTTGCTCATACTCGAGCAGCCGTCTGACGAGTTCTGCGCGCGGATCCTCGGACTCTTCACCAGAGTCTGTTTTCTTGATCGGCAACAGCATGCGCGCCTTGATCTCGATAAGCATCGCAGCCATCAAGAGATACTCGGCGGCAAGCTCGAGATTGTGCATGCGTATCTGGTCGACATACGACAAATATTGTCGCGTCACTTCGGCCATCGGAATGTCTAGAACATTAAAGTTCTGTTTGCGAATGAGGTAGAGCAATAAATCCAAAGGCCCTTGAAACGTCTCTAGAAAGACTTCAAGCGCGTCAGGTGGAATATATAAATCATTAGGCA
>JBILJA010000051.1:0-14604 GCA_044368775.1 Burkholderiaceae bacterium | reverse complement strand
GTTGCGTGCGGAGCTGTTGCGACAGTTTTTCGCCGAGCTCGGTGCATAAAGCGCGCAGTCCGGCGAGGGGGACACTCAAAATAAGCAAACCTGCAGCCTCTGGCGTTTTAGCTGACGTGTGCGCCAAGGCATGATCAAGGTTAGAGGTAAACAAAAGAGCGTCTGGCAGTGCAATGCCAGGCAGGTAACGGGTGTTTTCTCGACGAGCTGCCAGTTGCTCAGCGAACGCGGGATCGCGTGCCCATAACATCGTGGGTGCATGGCGGCTCGCCGCGCATGCAAGAGCGGTACCCCATGCCCCAGCACCCAGCACCGCGACAGGTCGCGGGAAGTGTTCAGCCTTGTGCGTGGTCATGGGGTGTCAGCGTTATTGACGTGTTACACCGGGGGGCAAAATCAGGCCCGAATCAGCAGGCGCTGACTCAGCTTCTTGGGCTGCCTGAGCGATGCGTTGCTCGTAGAGGGCTTGGAAGTTGACTTCAGCCAAGTGCAATGGGGGTAAAGAAGTACGCGTGATCGCATCGGCGACGTTGGAGCGCAGGTAAGGGTAAAGCATGGTCGGACACACGATGCCCATCAAGGGATCGATCTGTTCGGCGGGGATGTTCACCATTTCGAAAATTGCGGCCTGTGTGGCTTCGACGAGATATAAAACCTTGTCCTTGATGCGTGTGGTGACGGTCACGGTCACGGTGGACTCAAAGACGGTTTCGGCTAAGGCCTGCCCGCCAATGTTGATCGAAACCTCGACCGCGGGGGCTTCTTGCTCGAGAAAGATGCTCGGTGCGTTGGGCATTTCAAGCGAGAGATCCTTCAGGTATACGCGTTGCATGTTGAAGGAGGGAGCGTTGTCAGCTTGAGTATTTTGTTCGGCCATGAAAATTTCCAGTAAAAACTAAAATGGAGGCGATTTTGATTTCGAGTCAAGAAATCGCGAGAAAACAGCAAATAAAAAGAGCGAAGGGTATTTAGCCGTTGAGCAAAGGCAAGAGCTTGCCCTCGCGATCCAGCGCAGACAAATCGTCGAAACCGCCGACGTGGATGTCTCCGATGTAGATCTGTGGCACGGTGCGTCGTCCGGTACGTTCCATCATGAGCACGCGCTGCGCGGTGTCTTCGTCAATCCGGATTTTTTCGATCTCCGCCACGCCACGCTGTGTCAGCAGCATTTCGGCACGCGTGCAAAAGGGACAATAACCGGTGGTATACATCACGACTTTATTCATCTGAGGCTCCGAAAGGTCATTATTTTGTGGTTAAGGGCAGTCCGGCGGTTGACCAAGCGCGCATGCCGCCGCCGAGCACATTGACTTGCGTAAAGCCAAGGGCACGCAGGCGTACCGCAGCGCTGCCAGCGGTGCGACCAAAGTCGCATACGACGATCAACGGCTTGTTTTTGGGCAAATTGGCCGCTTTTTTCTCAATTTCGTTGGCGGGGATGCTGCGCGCTTGCGAAATATGACCCGACTTGTAGGCATCGCTCGGGCGAATATCGATCATGATGGCATGCTGATGATTCATCAATTGCACGGCTTCTGTGCAGGAGATGCTCGCGCCAGCGCGTTTGCTTTGGATCATGGGCCAGGCGAGCGCCAAGCCCGAGACTAAGGCCACGCCGATTAACAACAGGTTATTTTGACTAAAAAAGAAATCCACGGTGTATCCAGAGAGGCGGTTGCACCCTAAATTTAGGGTGGGTTATGAGATATGACTCAGACAATTATAAAATGATGCTTTATCCACACTTTAACCTGTGTCTGCCATGTATAAAATTGTATTGATGCGTCACGGCGAAAGCCAATGGAATCTTGAAAATCGTTTTACGGGCTGGACAGACGTCGATCTGACTGATCTGGGTCGGGAGCAGGCCCGTAAAGCGGGTCAAATGTTGAAAGATCAGGGCTACGAATTCGATATCGCCTTTACCTCGGTGCTCAAACGCGCCATCCGCACGCTTTGGATCGCACTGGATGCGATGGACGCGATGTATCTGCCCGTCCATAACAATTGGCGCCTCAATGAGCGTCATTATGGCGCGCTCCAGGGCCTCAATAAGGCTGAAACAGCCGCCCAGTATGGCGATGAGCAGGTGCTGATCTGGCGACGCGCTTACGCAATCGCACCCAATCCGCTCGCGCTCGATGACCCTCGGCACCCCAAGTTTGACCCGCGCTATGCACGCCTGAGCGCACAGCAATTGCCCGCGACGGAGTGTTTGAAAGACACGGTCGAGCGCGTGCTGCCGTTTTGGGAAGAAACGATCGCCCCTGCCATACGCGCCGGTCGGCGTGTGATGATTTCTGCGCACGGCAATAGTTTGCGTGCATTAATCAAGCATCTGGACCACGTTTCCGAAGAGGATATTGTGCATTTGAATATCCCGACCGGGCAGCCCCTGGTGTACGAACTCGACAAGGATTTGCGCCCGATTCGTCATTATTACATCGGCGATCCAGCCGAAATCGCGGCAGCGATGGCCGCGGTCGAGGCGCAAGGCAAGGCAAAAAAGGAATAGCCGTATGCGACTGGCGTTCTGGCGGTGGTGCATCGCGATGGCCTTGTCGGTCATGGTGGGCGCACCGCTGGCCGCGCCTGAAGCGGACGATTTGGCGAATCGTCGCAGCGCTGTCGAGCGTCAGAGGGTCGATTTGCGCGCCCGTATTCAAACGCTTCAAAAGGAGTTGGACGCGCGCGTGGCCGTTCGCAAGGAAGCCGCCGATGCCCTCAAGTCCTCCGAGGTGGCGATTTCTCAAACAACGCGACGACTCAACGAGTTGTCTGCCCAGCTTAAAAAAGCACGCACTGAGCTTGAGACTTTAAAAAACCAGATTCAGCGTCAACAGGGCATTCTTGTGCAACGCCGCGAGGAGCTTTCGGATCAATTGCGTCGCCAATATTCAAGTGGTTTATCGCCTTGGGCGGCCTTGCTCTCCGGCGACGATCCTCAAGAACTGAGTCGTAATCTCTCCTACCTCGACTATATTTCTCAGGCGCGTGCCAAGGCGGTTGCAGCGCTGAAAACCGAGATCGAGCGTTTGGCGCAACTTGAGGCGCGCTTGGATGTGCGTCAAAAAGAGGTGGCGCAGTTAGTCGAAGAGACCACGCAACAACGCTCGGTGTTGGAGACGCAACAAAAGGAACGCTCAACGGTATTGGCTAGGATTGAAGGCCAGATTCAGGCTCAACGCTCTGAGGCCGTGCGCTTAGGCCAGGACGACCAGCGACTGAGTGGGCTCATTGACAGTCTTGGCGGACAGATTCAGGAAGCCAAAAAGGCGGAAGAGACGCGTCGCGCAGAGCAAGCGAAGCTGGCTGAGCAGGCCAAGCGCGAGGAGCAAGCGAAACAAGCCGAGTCGGCGCGCCGAGCCGAGGAGCAGCAGATAGAGCGTGCGCGCAGAGCCGCGCTAGAGCAGGAGCGCAAGGAGTCTGCGCGGGCCTCTGAGGCCGCGGTGACCACTCTGTCTGGCGAGGGCCTTAAAAAAGGCTTGCGATGGCCCTTGAGGGGCACTGTGATGGCCCGCTTTGGAACGGATCGACCAGAGGGGGGCATATGGCGAGGCGTGTTGATCAAAGCCCCTGCCGGCACACCCGTCCATGCTGTGGGCGGAGGAACCGTGGTCTATTCCAACTGGCTAAGGGGATTTGGAAATTTGCTCATCGTTGACCATGGCGAGCAATTTTTGAGCGTTTACGCCTATAACCAGAGTTTGCTCAAACAGGTCGGGGATTCGGTGCGGGCTGGAGATCCCTTAGCTCTTGCCGGAAGTACCGGTGGACAGGTGGATTCGGCCCTATACTTCGAGATCAGGCATCGTGGCGTAGCCGTAGACCCTTTGGCGTTTTTATCTCGGTAGTGATTTGCGGGATGGGATTGCCATTCTTCGTGCAGACCATTACGCTTTGTTAAATTCTGTCTTGTTTTTAGTTTGATCGGCATTCAACTTGGGAATGTGCATGAGCACTCGCAAAATACGTAGTTTGGGTTTGGTGTCCGTTGGCGTGATCGCAGGGGTGCTCTTAAGTCTTGGGCTCAGCGCGGTCGCCCAAAGAGGCTCGCCTTTGCCGCTTGACGAGTTGCGTCAGTTTTCGAGCGTGTTTTCCGCGATTAAAAATAATTACGTCGAACCCGTTTCTGATAAAAAACTGATTAGCGGTGCGATCTCAGGCATGTTGTCTGATCTGGATCCTCATTCCGCCTATCTGGATGCGGATGCTTTCAAAGAAATGCAGAGTGCCACGCAAGGTGAGTTCGGTGGGTTGGGTATCGAAGTCGGCACTGAAGACGGTATGGTCAAAGTGATCTCTCCGATCGAGGACACGCCGGCCGCGCGCGCAGGCATTCGCGCGGGTGATGTGATTACCAAAATCAACGATACCTCGACTAAGGGCTTGTCGCTGACAGATGCCGTGAAAATGATGCGCGGCCCGGTCAAGACGCCGATTACGTTGACGATTTCTCGTCAGGGACAGGCGCAGCCCATCGTCATTAAGATCGTCCGTGACACGATCCGAGTGCGCAGCGTGCGCAGCAAGATGTTGCCGGACAATATCGGCTATATCCGTATTGCTCAATTCCAGGAAAAAACCGGTGTGGACTTGGTGCGTCACTTAAAAGAGCTGGGTGAAAAAGGTGCGCCGCGCGGATTGATTTTAGATCTTCGTAATGATCCAGGTGGTTTGCTGACAAGCGCGATTGGTGTGTCGGCCGCCTTCCTCAAGCCCGACACTTTAGTCGTGTCAACGGATGGTCGTGCACCCGACGCTAAACAAAAGTATTTATCCAACCCCGCGGACTATGCGCGCGGTGAACGTGACTATTTGGTCGGTTTACCTGCATGGGTCAAAACCGTTCCCATGGTGGTCTTGGTCAACGTAGGTTCAGCCTCCGCCTCGGAAATTGTCGCGGGTGCGCTTCAGGACCACAAGCGCGCCACCGTGATGGGCAATCGAACCTTTGGTAAGGGCTCGGTCCAAGTCATACTGCCGATTTCTGACACAACGGCGATCAAGCTGACAACCTCGCGCTATTACACACCCAAAGGACGATCGATTCAGGCGACTGGCATCATGCCTGATATTGTTGTGGCCGATACGGCCGAGGGCGATTTGTTCCGCATGTCACGCGAAGCAGACCTTAAGCGTCATCTGAGCAATAGCCGCAGCGGTCAACCAGAGTCTGAGAAAAAGACTAAAGAAGAGGAAGCGCCTCTTGCCGACACAGACAAGATTTTCCAATTCGGTACGCCCGAGGACTTCCAGTTGAATCAAGCGATCAACTTCCTCGAAGGCAAGCCTATCCAAAAGGCAGTACCCCGCCCTAAGAAGGCGAGTGCAGAGTCATCCGGAGCTGCGGCAAAGGGCAAATGAAGGATAGCCAGCTTCTTCGTTATGCCAGACATATCTTGCTCGATGAGTTTGGCATAGAGGCCCAAGAAAAATTACTCGCGGCGCGCGTATTAGTTCTTGGTGCGGGCGGACTGGGTTCTCCCGCCGCCTTGTATCTGGCCTCCGCAGGTGTGGGCCATATTATTTTGGCTGACCACGACACGATTGAACTGAGTAACCTGCAACGTCAGATTTTGCACGCAGACGCTCGCGTCGGCTGGCTCAAAGCTGAGTCTGGTCGCCAAACAATGCTGGCCCTGAATCCAGACATCGAGGTTGAGGTACGCACAACAAGAATGGAGCCGGACAGCCTGCTCGCGGAGATTGCCACAGTCGATATTGTCTTGGACTGTACGGACAACTTTGCGACACGGCATGCTGTGAATAAAGCATGTGTGATCCACCGCAAACCCTTGGTCTCAGGCGCTGCCATCCGTTTCGAAGGTCAAATCAGTGTGTTTGATCCTCGAGATAAGCACGCACCTTGCTATCACTGTTTGTTCCCCGAAGCCGATGATGTCGAAGCGTTGAGTTGCGCGACAACGGGCGTATTTGCGCCATTGGTCGGGATCATTGGGAGCATGCAGGCTGCCGAGGCGATTAAAGTGCTTGCAGGTATTGGCAAGACACTCAAGGGACGGTTGCTCATGCTCGATGCCTTTGATATGCAGTGGCATAGCGTGCGCGTCAAACGTGATCCAGCTTGCCCTGTTTGTGCCGATCGAACCTAGCCGCGCTCATCTAACAGAAGTTTGAGTTGCGCGTGCATATGGGTTGAGGGGGCTGCTTGCCAAGCACTTTGTGCAAAGCGTAACCAACTGCCCAAGACAAGATGCGTGAGAGCCGCAGACAGTGGAGTGATTTCGGTTGTGGGGTTGATTTCACCGCTTGTGAGAGCCTGGCGCAGCGACTGTTTGAACGCGGCATCAATACGGTCTGTAATCTGGGTGATGCGTCCTTGAAGCCGCGCGTCCTCGGTCACGAGCGCATCGCCACACAAGACCCGAGTCATCCCTTTGTTGCGCTCAGAGAACGTCATTAACATAACAGCGATTTTGCGCGCTTGCTCGATACCTTTTGGTTCGGTGGCGACGATTTGGTTGACGAGCGTAAAGATGGTCGTTTCAATAAATTCGAAGAGGCCTTCGAACATTTGTGCTTTGCTAGCAAAGTGTCGATATAGCGCAGCCTCGGAGAGTTGCATTTTGGCGGCGAGCGCCGCGGTAGTGATCCGCGCCGCACGCGGTTGCTCTAGCATCTCTGCGAGTGTTTGCAGAATCTGGTGTTTGCGTTCGCCCGTTTTGACCGACATACACTCAAGTCCAGAATTAACCGTTAAGGAGGATGAAGCATTGAGTAAGCATTAAGTCACACGCCCTGGAGAGTGCGCTTTTGCAGCAATAAATCACCTACGCAGTTTACCCGTAAGTCTACGTAATTGGGACGTCCTCGCTTGCCTTTCGCAAAGGGTGTCCCTGGGTGAAAGACATGAACTGTGCGCAAGCCCGCGTGTCTCGCGCCGCGCAGATTGGCAGTCGTGTCCTCGACAAGCACGGCCCGTCTTGGATGGATGCCTTCGTGTGCGAGGATGTGACGCATCAGAGTCACGGAAGGTTTTGGCTTGTAGTGCCCGTGCAGACGCATTTGCTCGATCCCCCAAAAACCATCGAAGCAGCGCAGAATGTTGAGATGTTTCATGACAGCACGGGCATAGTGCAGAGGCGCATTGGTGACTAGAATTTTACGGCCAGGCAGGCGACGTAGCTTGTGCGCTAAACCGCGTTCAGCTCGAATCAAGGGACCGACATCGAAGTTGTGGCTACGATGCAAAAACTGATGGGCATCGACACCATGATGACGCACCAAACCGATCAGGGTGGCCCCGTAGCGTTTCCAATAGCTTGTCCGCAGGTGAGTGGCGGTCGCTTCATCGACCTCCAAGGTCTCCATGACGGCTGCGGTCATGCCAAGATTAATTTCTCGAAATATCTTGTAAGAAGTGTCGTGCAAGGTATTGTCGAGATCGAAAAGCCACACGCGTTCGCGGGCTTTGGAAATCTCAGCTTTGCGCGCAGGGGTATGCACGCGGGCTCGCCGCGTGCGGATCGGGGCATGGGGTGCGAACCGCTTGTGAATCACTCTGAGGTGATCATGGTGCCCACGCCGCGATCCGTTAGGATTTCGAGCAGTAGGCAATGCGGGACGCGACCATCGACGACATGCACAGATTTCACACCATTACGTGCGGCATCCAGGGCGGAGGAGATCTTGGGGAGCATACCGCCAGAGATTGTGCCGTCGGCAAAAAGTGCGTCGATCGTCAGTGCCGATAGGCTACGCAGCAATTGGCCATCTTTGTTGAGCACGCCGGGTGTGTTGGTCATCATGAGCAGCTTTTCGGCACCCAGTACCTCTGCCATTTTGCCAGCGACGATGTCAGCGTTGATGTTGTAGGCAAGTCCGTCTTCGCCGTAGCCAATCGGAGAAATCACGGGGATGAATTGATCGTCCTGCAAGGCCTTGACAACCGCGGGTTCGACATGGGCGATGTCGCCCACAAAACCGATATCGATTGGGTTGGCGGGATCGTCCTTGTTAGGCATCATTTTCTTGCGTGCCTGAATCAGGCAGCCGTCTTTGCCAGTGAGGCCGACGGCTTTTCCACCCGCTTCGTTGATCATCAACACGATGTCTTGTTGCACTTGTCCGCCGAGCACCCACTCTACGACTTCCATGGTCTCGGCGTCTGTGACGCGCATACCTTGGATAAAGGTGCCTTGCTTGCCGATTCTGCGGAGGGCTTCATCGATTTGGGGGCCGCCGCCGTGAACGACAATGGGATTGAGTCCGATGAGTTTGAGCAACACGACGTCGTGCGCAAAGCTGCGCTGTAGAACTTCTTCGGTCATCGCATTGCCACCGTATTTGATGACGATGGTTTTGCCATGGAAGCGTTTGATGTAGGGCAAGCTCTCAGAGAGCACTTTCGCGACGACTTCGGGAGGCATAGAGGCAGAGGGAGGCTGGCTATTCATTTGGCTGAGGCATCAGGGTGGACAAGCAGTGAAAGAGATGATTTTTTTATGAGGCGAGCTTAGCCCGCGAGTGCTTTTTCAATCGATTTGCGCAATTCGGTTTTGTCGTACAAGCCCAAATAACGCTTGATGATATTGCCATTTTTATCGATTAGGAATGCCATCGGGGTCAGTTTGACATCACCAAAGGCTTTTGCGACGGTGCCCTGTGTATCCAGCGCAACAGTAAAGGGTAGTTTGCGTGTTTCGACGAACTTTTGGACAAAGTTGATGGGATCGTATTCCATGGCCACGGCGATGAGATCAAAGCCTTGAGCATGGTACTTGTTGTAGTTTTCAATATTGTCGGGCATCTGTGCCACGCAGCTGACACAGTTGGTCGCCCAAAACTTGACCAACACAACCTTACCGCGTAACGCAGGGAGAGCGATTTTCTGGCCCGAGAGCGAGGTCAAGGTCACGTCTGGCGCAGGGGTCGCGCGGGTACTGACGAACCAAGTCGTCAGGCCGCCTACAACAACCAAGAGAATCAAAGCAACGATTTTTTTCATTGAATCGGCATCGCTTGGACACCACCGGCAGGCGGGGCGTCTCCACCCATTGCACCCGAGCCACTGACAGGCGTTTCGCCTAGAGGGGTGGTGGGCTTGGTGCTACTGCTCCCCATACGCGCTGCGTCATCGAGGCGTTTTGCGTCCTGGGGCGTGACGATCTTAAAGAGTTTCTCGACACGCTTGACACCGCTGACTTTGGCCGCAGCGGCGGCGGCCATATCACCTTCGCGTTGGGTCACCAGACCCATCAGATACACCACGCTGCGATCTGTTGTGACGACGATGGTGCGCGAAGGAATGTCTTTGGTGGTCGCCAAGATTGTCATGACCTTAGAGGTAATCCAGATGTCATTGCTCACGACGCCAAAAGAGGCCAGTTGTTTGACGACAGCGATCTGGTTGGAGACGGATTTAACGTGGTCGACTTTGCGTGCGATCTCTGTGGCGCGATTCTTGAACTCGCTACTGATCGTGTCGCCCGTAAGTAAAACGACACCATCGTAGGAGGTGACCGTAGAGCGAACTGCATCGCCGAAGCTTTCGCGCAACTGACCTCCGATTTTGAGTTCGATGGACTTGTCTTCGACTTGTTCGCCTACGCTGCGTCGATCGACCACGACCAAGCCGGTTGTTGCAGCGGCTCCGCCAATCAGCAAGGGGACGCATGCCGTGAGCGTCGATCCCGCTCCAATCAGGGCGGCGCATACGATCAAAGGACGAATGAATTGTCTTTTAAGGCTCATGCGGGATCTCCAAGTAATAAATGATCTATGCCATCGCACAGAATGTGCAACAAAAGGATGTGAACTTCCTGAATGCGCATGGTGCGGTCGTGCGGCACACACAGGTGGATATCGTTGTCGAGCAAAAGGTCTTTGATCTGCCCGCCGCCTTTGCCAGTGAGGGCGATGACACGCATTTCACGCTCATGGGCCGCCGCAATGGCAAGCTTGACGTTCGCTGAATTTCCGCTCGTGGAAATCGCGACAAGCACGTCGCCAGGTTGACCAAGTGCGCTGATCTGGCGTGAGAAAATCTGATCAAAACCGTAATCATTGCCCACGGCCGTCATGATCGAGGTGTCGGTGTTAAGCGCCACCCCAGCCAGAGGCAAACGTTCACGCTCGAAACGTCCGACGAGTTCGGCGATAAAGTGTTGCGCATCAGCCGCAGAGCCGCCATTGCCACACGCTAAAATTTTTGCATTGTTGGTGACGCAACCAAAGCACAAGTCGATTGCCTGCGCGAGGGGGTCGACGAGCACATCCACGCTGCGTCGTGTCGCGGCGATGTTGTCCTCGAAATGGGCGGTAAGGTGGTTGGCAAGGTCCATGGCGATGATCTGAAATACAGAATCTTTATTATCTCACTTATCTTGGCTCAAGCGCAGAGCGTCACGGTGCCAAGTCAGGTTGTCTTGGTCGAAGGTGGCGAGATCGATTCGACACTGCGGCATCTTGCCGCCAAAGGCCTCCCGCACTAGCTTGGGTAGCCACCAATCAATGGTTTTAAGCAGTCTTTGCTGCTTGGCGCGAGTGATGCTCGCAGTCGCGCCCCCGAACAGGCGGTTGCGCCGATAGCGCACTTCGACGAAAACAAGGATTTCACCCTCCTTGACGACCAAATCGAGTTCGCCGAGAGGGCAGCGGAGTTGATACCCCACCAAGGCGCAGCCTGCCCGCTGTAAGACTTCCCACGCCCGCCGTTCATAGAGGTCCCCAATGCGTTGGCTGTTGCTGCGGGCCATGTTGCGGGTTGCGCATTTTTTGTCCGAAGCGCGACTGTTGGCCGCACGACGGCGCTGTTTGCGTCGTCTTGCGAGGATCGCGCGCTTTTGCGCAGCCTCTGCGAGGATGAAAAGAGTCAAATCTGGCGTGGGCGTTTGGGTCATAGGAGGCGCTTGTGCGTGACGCAGAGTGGTTGGGCGGTCTACACTGACACAATGAATGAACCTCGCCTATCCGCAATGACCGAACATGCACATTCCGACTCACCGCCAGATGCCTGGGGTCGGTTGAGTGAACGTATGGAGGGACAGCAATGGCCGACGCACGCTCTGTATGTCGTTGCGACACCGATTGGAAACTTAGGTGACTTGAGTTTGCGTGCCTGGCATGCCTTGAGCCGGGCGGATGTGATTGCCGCCGAAGACACCCGGGCGAGCCGGAACTTGCTCGAAGCCTGGGGAATCAATACGCCCTTGATGGCTGCGCATCGTCATAACGAAATGAGCGTCGCGGCTGAAATCGTCGGGCGCATTCAGTCAGGACAGCGGGTGGCATTGATATCTGATGCGGGCTCGCCCGCAGTGAGTGATCCAGGCGGTCTGGTGGTGCAGGCTGTTCGGGAGGCGGGTTTGCGGGTGATTCCTTTGCCCGGCGCAAGCGCGTTGATCACGGCGCTGATGGGCGCAGGCGTCACGACGGACGCTTCGCCGGGTTTTGTATTCGCAGGATTTGCTCCGACCAAGTCTGCTGCGAGGCAGCGTTGGTTTAGGCAATGGACACAACTGCCCGCGGCAACGGTCTTTTATGAAGCGCCGCATCGGATCGTCGCCAGTGCGATAGATGCGTTGGCGGTGGTTGGTCCGACACGCAAGGTGACGTTTGCCCGCGAACTGACTAAACGGTTCGAGGAAATTGCGACGATGCCAATCGCCCAGGCGGCGCAGTGGCTCGCAGAGGATCCGCATCGCGAGCAAGGGGAGTATGTCGTCATTATTCATCCCCCTGCTGTCGTGCAGTCAGAGGAGCTCGAATTAGAAGAGAGTGCCTCGATTGATGCGTGGCTTGAGGTACTGCTTGAGTCGATGTCCGTGCGCGACGTTGCCCGTGTAGCGGCCAAGGCGACCGGTCAGGCGCGTGATGCTTTGTATACCCGAGCACTCGCGCTTAAAGCGAAACACGATGAGACTTAAGTGCCGTATGTCTGAATCCAGGAAGTCACTCGGTTCGCTGCAAGGCTAAGGTTTACGCGCCCGCCAGTTACGAATTTCCTCAGGCATGATCCGCTCGACGATCACCTCAGCACTACCTGTGGCGATAACGCCGAGTTGATAGGCTGCTACATAGGATAAATCAATCACTCTACCCCGAAGGAAAGGTCCTCGGTCGTTGACCCGCAGCACGACGGTCTTGCCGGTCGACACGCGCGTGACCCGCACATAGCTCGGGATCGGCAGCGTGGGATGCGCAGCGGTCATCGCGTACATATCATAGCGTTCGCCGTTCGAGGTCGGTTTACCATGAAATTTTCTGCCATACCATGAGGCGCGCCCTTGAACGCGATAAGGTCGTCCGCTTGTATCAGGGGTAAATCTTTGCCCAAGCGCGGTATAAGGTCGATTTGGACCCCGTGCGAGCGGCTCGATTTTGGGTACGGCATCTGGCACACGATCCAGGTTTGCGGGCGGGTTGGCACCGGGCCCGTCGTCTTTGTAATAGCCGCCTTTGCGTGAACTCGACCCACAGGCTGCGATTAGTCCACATAAAGCGCAGATACTGAGCAGTCGAAGCAGTCGAGCCGTGCCGGTTTTCATCCAGAGATCTCTGGTTGATGACGGTGGCGCACGAGCAATTGTTGTTCGGCAAAGCGTTCGGCGAGTGCTTCGACCACATACACGGAGCGATGTTTACCGCCAGTGCAGCCGATGGCGACCGTCAGATAGCTGCGTGTGTCTTCGGTGTAACGCGGTAACCATTTGCGAATAAAGCTCTCGATGTCGCTGACCATCAGCCCGACGTCCGCGAAACTTTTGAGCCAGTTCGCGACAGGTTGATCTCGGCCGGTGAGTGGACGCAGCGCGGGATCATAGTGAGGATTTGGCAGGCATCGCACGTCAAACACCAGGTCGGCGTCTCTTGGGACACCCTCTTTAAACGCAAAGGATTCAAAGGTGATGAGCAGTGGTTTACGATCGGCTTGAATCAGGTCGCGAATCCAGGCGCGCAGTTGACCGGGCATCAGTCCCGAGGTGTCTATAACATGGCCTAAGTTGCGCAGGTCACTGAGTTGATCGCGCTCTAGCTGAATACATTCTTCCAGCGTGGTGTTCAGCCCTTTTTGGGACTGTCGCTCTGCGAGGGGATGACGACGACGCGACTCTGAGTAGCGATGCACCAGAGTTTCATTGTCCGCATCTAGAAAAATTAATTTAAATTCAGTATCTGCCGTTTTGAGCGCGCTAATGACGGCAGGCATTTCTGCAAGCTCACCAGGGGAGCGGACATCGATTGCGACGGCGATTCGATTCGTCGCATCATCGCGCATCGAGGTAATAAAGTCGTGCAAAAAACGCAGAGGAAGATTGTCGACGCACACGTAGCCCGCATCTTCGAGCATGCGCAACGCCACGGATTTGCCAGAGCCGGAAATGCCAGTCAAGAGAACGACTTTGAGCGCAGGCATGTTAATTTTGCCCTTGAGCGATGGCGGCCGCTTGCCGCGCCATGAACTCGGCAAGCGTGTCGATGCCGCGTAGTTTGAGGATCGTATTGCGTACAGCGGCCTCGACGAGTACGGCGAGGTTTCGGCCGGCTGCGACCTGAAGCATGACTTTGCGAATCGGACAACCAAGCATGTCTTGAGTCATATCTTGCAACGGAAGTCGTTCGAATTTGTCCTGTGCGGTTGCGCGCACCAGATGCACAATCAGTTTGAGCTTCATTTTGCGCCGCACTGAGGTTTCACCAAAGATGGTCCGGATATTGAGCAACCCTAACCCCCGCACCTCGAGCATATTGCGCAAGAGCTCCGGACAATGGCCCTCGATGGCATGGGGTGCGGTGCGAGACAACTCAACCGCATCGTCGGCGACGAGGCCGTGACCGCGAGAAATCAACTCCAACGCAAGCTCGCTTTTGCCTAGACCAGATTCGCCAGTAATGAGAACGCCGAGTCCCAGCACATCCATGAAGACGCCGTGAACCGTGGTGGTTGGGGCGAGTCGACGACTGAGGTAAATGCGTAAGAGGTCAATCAGCTCTGCGGCGTGAATCGAGGTCGATAAGAGTGGCACATGGCTATTCTCGCAGTTGAGAATAAGATCGTCCGTGGCCTGTAAGTCATCAGCCAGCAGGATGGCAGGGACGCCGCCCGCGAGCAACTCTTCGAGATGGTGTACTCGTCGACGCGTATCAAAGCGAGTGTAATAATCCATTTCTTCGCGACCAAAGACTTGAATACGTGAGGGGTGGATCAGATTCAGGTGGCCGATCAAGTCTGCAGCGGCCATCCCGTTGTCAGGAATCAGGCGATCCGCCGCCGATTGTCCTGCCACCCATTTGAAGGAAATGTCTTCGACATTGTCATTCACAAGATCCTGCACCGTCAGCATAGCGACTCCGTAGTTAAGGGAAGAGGCCGACCGTTGTGTGGCTAAGCCTGACCGGAGGTCAGCAGCTGATGCACAAGGATAGGATCGACCTCGGTGGCTAGGCGTGCTCGTAAAGCGGGGTCTGAGAGACGCTGAGCCACCTCTGCCAGTATATCGAGATGTTGTTGAGTTTCCGCTTCTGGAGCGATGAGAAAAAGTAATTGTTGAACAGGCACGCGGTCAGGCGCGTCAAACGTAATGGGTTGTGCCAGCCTGAAAAAAGCAGCGGCGGCATGTTTGATACCTTTGACTCTGC
>JBILJA010000179.1:0-4530 GCA_044368775.1 Burkholderiaceae bacterium | reverse complement strand
TCCCGAACTTAGCTGATACTTGATTTATTTTCATTAAAAATTAGTGAAAAACTTTTGCGCAATTTATTTTTGATCTATTAAGTTTTTTTAAATATAGTTTCTAAAAGTTATATTTAAAAATAATTGCATGGAAAGTTTTAGATTTCTTCAGTTGCTGAAAGAGTGCGTGAGACAGCTACCCGTTAATGCGTCTCTAATCCCACTATTTGTGATCTGTATCATTCTTCATCACGATGAGACTGGTGATGATTTAACTTTAAAAACACTCTATTCTCGGCTTAATATGTACAGTGATGTTGGGGTGAAGAACCACTTATCTAGCCTTAAGCTTAGGGGGTGGATTCAAATTAAGCCATCCATGAAAGACAGACGGGTTAAGTGCATTGTTGGGACCAAAAAATTACACTCTGCTTTTTATAAAGTGACAAAAGGGTTTAGCGAATAGTAATAAATGATTGGTTTAAGTAAAGCCTGCTACAACGAGTCGAACAACCATTAAAAGCGTTCAGAAGTAGGTCTAATATTTACGCCTAGACTTTCCTATTTTTGACTCGGAAGCGACTGAGAAAGCCTTTTATCCACGCAAGCCCACCGACCTTGACATAATTTCAGCGTCGCTTAAATCATCAAAGCAAAAACTGGCAACCTTAAAACCACTTGCATAAAGTCGATGCTTTTGAGGTCCTGTTCCCTCGGCACGCATAACGTGCGCATTGATATTTTCTGCCTTTAATCTATCAGCGAGAACTGTTTGTGATGAGCGATGCAGTTACATGCCCCCCGCCACTTTGACCCGTAATGACTAGCTCTTGAATTTGATATTTTTTCTTCAATGCATCAATTGCTGCTGAAATAATTTTTGCCTCAGCGGGTCTGCGTCTTTGAGAGTGATCCCCAGACGAACCATACGTTCCAGGGCGCGACATGTATATTGTTGGTTTTGTCTGGGAAAAAATTATTTCTTGTTGACAGTATCGTTGCTGGTGATTTTTTCTCGTAAGATTTATCCAGCACAGAATTGCCTGACAAAATATCACCGTGGAAAAAGAAAATTACACGTTTATTAATTCCATTGTTTAAACCCTTTTCCCAATATCGAATGCACTCTCCTGCCGTATTGTCATACTTAGCCCACACGGCTCCAGTTGCCTGATTACATTGCGCTTCGGTAGCTTTAGTGCCTTGAACAACACCACGATTGGTAAACGCTCCAGTTTCCGAAGGAACAAAATCTTGTTTACCAAGAAAAGCATAAGCATGTGTAAAGTGTAAAAAACATGCGATTGCAACGGTCAGAAGAATGGGCTTTTTATTATTCAATTTAATTGACTCCTCGAGTTGAGGGGTAACTGTAACTAACGCAACTAAAAATGGACAAGAAAAAGTGGAAAAGTGCTTAGACGGTGCGTAGCAAAATTTTAGGCAAAAAAAATGACCTACATTTCTGTAAGTCATTCATTTTTTTACGATCTTGGTGGGCTGGGCGAGACTCGAACTCGCGACCAACGGATTAAAAGTCCGCTGCTCTAACCAACTGAGCTACCAGCCCCAAGCCCGACATTATGACTTTTTCAGATACTGCTGTCAAACGAGCTAACCCTAGGCTAACAAAGCCTCGATTTTTCCACCAAGGGCCAGTAATTGATGGTCCTGTCCTTCGACAGCGACAAGCTGAACAGCGAGCGGGAGCCCCTGGCCACCCTTACCAAAAGGCAAGCCCAAACAAGGTACGCCAATCGTTGTCCAGGTTCGATTAAACATCGGTGAACCCGTACCATTTTTCTTGAGTGGCGCCTCACCTGGAGAGGCGAGTGTTAGCACCGCATCAAGACCCTTGGCGGCCTGCGTAAACATCTGACGGCAACGTTCTGCATGCTCACGCTCGGCATTGAGTTGCGCGTCACTGATCTGCAAACCGAACTCGATCATGGCAACCGTTAAATCCCCCAGCGGCGCTTTGTTGCGATAGAGCTTTTCATAGAAACGGCTCATTTCGCAGCTCATGATGATGCGGTTGGACTCACCCAAAGCAATAAAGTCCTTGGCTGGCAGCTCCACATCCACAAACTCGATCCCATTCGCACGCATCAACGCGCGCGCGCGCTCAAGCGCTTGCACTGCATCAGCATCGGCCTGCGCGGCCTCTGGACCCGGAAACCAACCCACACGCGGCATGCCTGATTTTTCTGCCGTATTGGATGCACCCAACAACACCGAGGCCAACAGTTTTACGTCATCGACCGAACGCCCAAACCAGCCCATCGTATCCAATGTAGGCGCCAAGGGATTGACGCCTTCGAGCGAAATCTTTCCACGCGTGGCTTTAAATCCTACGATGCCACAATAAGCAGCCGGACGAATCGTCGAGCCCGCAGTCTGAGTCCCTAAAGCCAAACCCACCATGCCGTCGGCCACCGCGGCAGCCGAACCACTCGATGAACCGCCAGGCGTGTGCGCAAAATTGTGGGGGTTGACGGTTGGACCCGCAAATTGACTCGCAAACTCAGTGGTGACGGTTTTGCCCATCATCAAGGCGCCGGCAGCCTTCAGTTGTGTGACGATCGCGGCATCCTTGGTGGGCTGGTTTCCCACAAAAGCCGCCGAACCGTACTCGGTTGGCATGTCCCCCGTATCGATGATGTCTTTGATACCAATCGCAATACCCGCGAGTGGTAGCTTTTCCGAACGCGTTGAAACTGCAGCTAACTGTGCCCGAACCTTGTCGGCATCATGCCATTTAAAGGCATGAACCGAAGGCTCACGCGCAGCGATTCGACTGAGTTGCGACTCCAAAACTTGCGCATGCGTCAACTCTCCGCGCGCGATGCGCGCCGAAGTTTCAGTGACGGTTTGAGCATAAAGTGCGTGGGGATCTGCGCTAGGGATGGTCGACATATCTAAAGGCTCCAAATAAAAACATTGAAGCCCATCAGACACCAAGAAAGCGCTTATGGCAAGAGGTTAACCGTCAAAAACTAGCGTGCGCGCGAGATACGAACTTCGGCGCCGCGACGCTTGACCTCAAGACCTTCGGAAGGAGAGATTTTCAAGCCCTCGAGCCCTTTGATATAGCTTGAACCCTGCATTTGCATGACGCGAATTTTATTGCGCATCACGACAGGATTGTGAACAGGCATACCAAACATCCAGACCTCGTCCAGAATGCGGGCTGAATTAAATTCGCCGGTATGATTGGCCGTCGGTCCCAGGCAAAGCATATGGCCTTCACGACCAAACACGGGCAATGCGCCCAGACCACAGGTGGCAGTCAGCACAGAGCCGCCTTCGTAACGCCAGCCTGTATTGAGATCCCACCAAGCTTCGCCTGCTGGCAAGTACACCTGAATGTCTTGCCCTGGCCGCATTGCGGGTGCCACCAGTACGGCAGGCCCGAGCAGGTATTGCGTATCCCAGCGCTGCGCTTCTTTATCGGCAGGAAAAGACAGTGCCATCGACCGCTGCACGGGCAAGCCCGTTCGAGCGGCATCTTCGATGGCGCCCAGCACATAAGGAATCAAACGATAACGCCACTGCAACCAAGTTTGGATATGGCCGCGGGTCGTCTCATCGAAGGCCGTCGGCACAAGCTGTGGATGTGCTTGGAAAGAGAAATTACCAGAAAAAACAGCCATGCCCAACCAGCGCAAATACAGCTCTGGCGTCATGGTATTCACAGGCGCCAAGGCGTTGCCGAGTGCGTGCATCTGAACGGGCAAACCACTCGCACCAATCGCGAGAGCCGAGCGCAAGGTCTGTTGAAGACCTGCCCAAGTATTGGGCACGCGCGGTGCACTCTGCCATAACAATCTCTGAGCACCAGGAAATAAATCCGAGCTAAAAACAATCCCTTCGGGTGGTACTTTGTGACCCGCAGCCGCGTCAAATAACGCACGCCGAGCCAAAGCCGGATAAAGCGAACGAAGCACTGCGCCGCTCTCACCGCCGCGCGCGACGACATTGTCGGGGATATCAAACTGAACATCACACGCCGTCGCCCCCACACCCTCTTCGGCAAGGTGGCGATGGCGCTCTGACCAAGTATTTAATACATCGCGATGCGTCAGATCCAGCAATGCGAAAGGTTTGCCCGCTGTTGCGGCCACACCAGGAAAAACATGGGCGTCGCCACTTTCGTTACAAAGCAGCCAACCACGGTCCTCGAGCTCAGCAAACGTTGTCGTGTCAATCACCACGGCTGGCAGCGTATGCAAACCTAGATGCGTCGCGTTTTTGACAAACGCATCGATCGATTGCTTGGGACTTGGAAAACGCTCGGCATCCCACTCCGGCAAAAGCTTGGAGTCCTGGTAGGTCCAGGCTGAAGGCGGCAACAACAGCACACCATCCACCGCGAACTGTTGCTTGCGAAACTCGGCGATCAACTCGGCCGTTTGGGCAGCGCTCTGTGTGTCGTGCTGTTCGATCCAAACACCCATCGACCACAACGAAGGCTGTCCAGCACGACCGGTCAACTGCGTGTACTGATTCAAAATTTCAGCAGGTTCGGCGGCAAACAAAAATAAATCAAGT
>JBILJA010000010.1:0-32493 GCA_044368775.1 Burkholderiaceae bacterium | reverse complement strand
AGTGACGCCCACTCTATTGATATCTCCACCTCGCGTACTCGCCCACTTCAATGCGACTTCAATATCTGCCATCACTTGCTTGTCTGGTGTCTTTGACACGATTTGTGACATGATTTCAGCCATTGTTCCAAGCGCAGTTGGGTCCCCTGCTCTGGTGAAAAACTCTGGCGCGATCGCCAGGTAACCACGCTTAGCAAAACGACGTGTGACATCCGCAATATGCTCATGCACACCGAATATTTCGCTCGCAACAATGACAATTGGAAGTTTATTTTGACCACCTGCTGGTCTAGCGACATAAGCATAGAGCTCGTTGTCACCGTCCACAATGGTTTCTTCTCCCGCCTTGATACCCGTAAAGTCCGTTTGAATGACTTGAGCAAAAGTAGGTTGGGCAACCGATGCAAAACCAAGGCCCAAACCCACGGCT
Source organism: Burkholderiaceae bacterium (assembly GCA_044368775.1). Lineage (GTDB taxonomy): Bacteria > Pseudomonadota > Gammaproteobacteria > Burkholderiales > Burkholderiaceae_B > Zwartia. The sequence continues at coordinate 32,063 of JBILJA010000010.1, read as the reverse complement.
GAGGTATTTCGCAAAAACTCCCGGCGGGTTCGTCGCGGATCGCCGCTTAGCGCTTCGAGGTCCGAGAACTGGTCAGAATTCATCCGTTTCTCCATCAAATTTATATTTTTGTCTAATTTACAAGACAACTGACCCGTTGTATTAGGGTATGCCTTAGTTTATTTAATAGCGAAAATTTAGTACTTTTGAATCTTTATAACCAAAAGACATTTGTTTATAACAATAGAATATATGAATGTCTTTAGTGGGTTATCCCTATATCCATTCATCTTTATAGGCGAGTGAGGACTAAATTGAATCCGAAAAACCTAGCGTTTCAACCCGGAAAGCTCCAAAAAGCACCTGAGAACTTTCTATCCAGGGACTTTGCCTCTGACTTAACAGAAAAAGGCATGGACGACACACGCCGCGGTTTTTTAAGAAACAGCTTTTTTGGTGCACTTGCCGCTGGAGCTGCTGCAGGCGGAATGGCCAACACTGCGAGCGCCTCGCAAGGTGATCCCGCCATCCTAGAAAAACAACCATGGCAAACCACCCTCGGTCAGCCAGTCGCCGCCAAGCCCTACGGCATGCCGTCAAAATATGAAGCCAATCTACAACGCAGAGAGTCGCCTGGTTTGACACGTGTATCTGCGGCCTCTGTTGCATTTACACCACTCCAAGGCCTCTTTGGCATGATCACGCCAAGCGGTTTGCACTTTGAACGTCACCACCAGGGTTGGTATGACGTTGACCCTGCGCAGCACCGGTTAATGATCAATGGTCTTGTTAAAAAAGACATGGTCTTTACCATGGAAGATCTGATGCGCCTGCCTTCTGTGTCGCGTATTCACTTTATTGAATGTGGCGCCAACACGGGCATGGAGTGGGGCAACGTCGCAGTTCCAACCGTTCAGTACACGCATGGGATGATTTCCTGTTGCGAATTCACAGGCATTCCTTTGTCCCTTCTGCTCGACATGGTCGGCGCAGACTTCACCAAGGGTAAATATGTGCTTGCCGAAGGCGGTGATGGCTCAGGCATGACACGTACGATTCCCATGGAGCTCGCGCGCGACGATGTCATCGTCGCCTGGGCAATGAATGGCGAAATGCTGCGCCCGGAAAATGGCTACCCCTTGCGCTTGGTTGTTCCGGGCGTACAGGGCGTGAGCTCGGTCAAATGGCTGCGTCGGTTAGAAGTCGGCGATATGCCCTACGGCGCCAAGGATGAGGCCATTCACTACGTCGATCTGATGCCTGACGGTATGCATCGCCAATACACCAGTATTCAAGAATGTAAATCGGTCATCACGACCCCGTCGGGAGGACAACAGCTCCTCACAACAGGTTTTTACAACATCAGCGGTATCGCTTGGTCGGGACGCGGAAAGATTAAACGTGTCGACGTGTCTGTGGATGGTGGGCGTAACTGGCGGGAAGCCCGCATGGAGTCCCCTATCCTGAGCAAGGCCCTGACGCGTTTCAACATCAACTGGGTTTGGGATGGTAAGCCCGCGATCCTTCAGTCGCGTGCCATCGATGAAACCGGTTATGTCCAACCCCCGATTCGCATGCTCAGAGAGGTGCGTGGCACGCGCTCCATTTATCACAACAATGCCATTCAATCTTGGAAAGTCGACACAAATGGAGAGGTCAGCAATGTTCAAGTTGGTTAAAACCATTACCAGTCTTGCTGCCTTCGCGTTGGCAAGCGGCTTAGTTCAAGCTCAAAATGTGACTGAATTCGCTGGCATTGGCCGCGCGGCAACACCTGCGGAAATCAAGGCCTGGGATATAGATGTTAGACCGGACTTTAAGGGTTTGCCTAAAGGTTCAGGCACAGCAGATCAAGGCCAACAGCTTTGGGATGCGCAGTGTGCGAGTTGCCATGGTACTTTTGGTGAATCCAATGAAGTGTTCACGCCCCTCGTGGGCGGAACAACCGCCAAAGATATCGAAACAGGCCGCACCGCTTCGCTCACATCACCGAATCAGCCTCAGCGCACCACCCTGATGAAAGTCCCGACAGTCTCCACACTGTATGACTACATCTATCGTGCGATGCCTTGGAATGCGCCTCGGTCTTTATCTGCGGATGATACCTATGCCTTGGTCGCCTACATGTTGGCGCTTGGTGAAGTCGTACCAGAAGACTTTACACTCAGCGATAAAAACATCGCCGAGGTACAAAAACGTATGCCCAACCGTAACGGCATGACGGATAAACACGGTATGTGGACAGTCAATGGCACGCCTGATGTTAAGGCAACGGCATGCATGACAAATTGTGTGACCGAAGTAAAAATCACGTCGACCCTTCCTGATTTTGCACGCAATGCACACAATAACTTGGCAGAGCAGGATCGCACGTTCGGACCTTATCGCGGCTCAGACTCGACAAAACCGCCTCTCAAAGCACTTCCGGGCGCCAACTATGTCGCGAGCGTCACGACAGTGAAAACCGCTGCAACCACCAATCAGGCGGCCCCGGCTCAGCCTGCTGCGGCTGCAAATGCAGACACAGCTGCCATACAACAGTCTTTTACAAAGAACAACTGCGCCGCATGCCACGCTCCTGCTGCAAAGGGTGTTGGTCCCTCTAATGCCGATGTCGCGAAAAAATACAAGGGTCAGGATGTCCTTGCCAAACTAAGTGCAAAGGTCAAAAATGGGGGCTCTGGCGCTTGGGGCATGATTCCCATGCCGCCCCATCCTCAAATTCCAGATGCTGAAATCAACCGTCTAGTGCAATGGATGCTGAAAGGCTCTTAAGCACCTCAACATATTCACCCTAAATCAAAATAATTTTTACAAATTTCTATCCGCAAAGGAAAATCATGAACGTACAACGACGCAGACTTCTGCAAATGACCGCTCTGGTCGGTTTGATGGCCAGCGCTGGACTAATGACTGAAGCAGAAGCAGCCACATGGAATAAAGCCGCATTTGAAGCAAAATCCATTGATGATGTAGTGAAAGTACTTGGTGGCGGAGCTCCTCAGCAATCTGATGCCGTGACCCTGCGCGCACCTGATATCGCTGAAAACGGCGCTGTGGTTCCGGTTGGTGTGGAAACAAATCTGAAAGCAACTGAAATGGCAATCTTGGTTGAAAAGAACCCAAGCGCCTTGGCTGCGATGTTTATCGTACCCGCAGGTTCCGAAGCCTTTGCATCCACACGCGTAAAAATGGGTCAAACATCGAATGTTTACGCTTTGGCTAAGGTAGATGGTAAATGGTTGATGTCTTCAAAAGAAGTCAAAGTCACGCTCGGTGGTTGTGGAGGTTAATCCACCGCACTGTTACCTGAACGAACCCATTTCATTGAAACGATATAGCCCCGTATGAGGGCTCAGAAAGTCTAGGAGAAACAATCATGGCAAGCCCAATGCGCATTCGCGCAACAGAGAAAGACGGCATCATCGACGTTCGTGTTTTGATGAAGCACGATATGGAAACGGGACAGCGTAAAACCCCCGAGGGTCAACTCGTTCCCGCTTGGTATATCTCAACCATCGAAGCCAAAGTTGGCGACAAAGTTGTCTATGCCGCTCAGTTTGGTCCTGCGGTTTCGAAAGATCCTTTCTTGCACTTCAAACTCAAAGGTTCCGCCAAAAAAGGCGACTCGATGACTGTCACTTGGGTTGATAACAAAGGCGAAACCCGCACCGACAAAACCGACATCAAATAATAAATAAGTCCGCATCGGAGGGTTCGCGTACAGCGAACCATTTGGGCTGACTAACAGGAGACTCTCCATGAAACGGTACATTTTGGCAGGACTACTTTCTGGCCTGATCGGCACAACATCGATCGCTTATGCTCAATCTGCTTCTGATCAACTCGCTGAGTATCGCCGCATGCTTGCAGACGGCAATCCAGCCGAGCTCTACGAAGCCGAGGGAGAAGAGCTTTGGTCCAAACCCGCCGGCCCCAAAAAAACCAGTCTCGAAAAGTGCGACTTAGGCCTTGGGCCTGGCGTAGTGAAGGGTGCGTCTGCTCAACTACCACGCTACTTTAAAGATACCGACCGTGTTCAGGACTTAGAGTCTCGTTTGATGACTTGCATGAGCACGCTGCAAGGCATCCCCGAGGCAGATATCGTGAAGGGCTCTTTTGGCAGAGGTGTGCGCAAAGATCTTGAAGCTGTCGTTGCTTATATCGTGACTCAGTCTAAAGACATGAAAGTCAACGTGTCTGCGACGCATCCGAAAGAAAAAGAAATGTTGGCTTTAGGTGAAAAGATTTTTTATCTCCAAGGCGGACCGATGGATTTTTCTTGCGCCTCTTGCCATGCAGTCGATAACAAGCGTATTCGTATGCAAGACTTACCAAATCTAACAACTCAAAAGGGCGCGGCAGAGGGTTGGGGATCATGGCCTGCTTACCGTGTTTCTAGCGGAACATTTTGGACTATGCAGCGACGCCTCAACGACTGCTATCGTCAACAGCGTATGCCCTTTCCGATCTATGGCTCCGACGTCACCGTCGCACTGTCTGTCTTCATGGCAAACAAAGCCAATGGTGGAACCATCCAGACACCTGGTTTGAAGCGCTAATTAGAGGGAGCACACACATGAAAACAATACTGAAAAAAATCGGGCTTGGTCTTTCGACGACTCTACTGATACTAACTGCAGGACAAGCAAGTTTTGCACAGCAAGTGGATCCTGCTGTGCAAGCGATGATGGAGCGCAGTTTTCGCGAGCAGGGAATCGCAAAATTAGATCGCATTAAACAAGATGACTTCCAAATCTTGTGCTCGGACGAAAAATTCCGTGCGAGCACCGAAGGTCAAAAGAAAGCCGAGGCTCTCCAAAAAGCAGCTCTTGCTGCGATTAAACCGCCTTCAGATGGAAAATATCTAGGTGACTGGAAAGCTGGTGAAAAAGTCGCTCAAAGTGGCCGAGGCGCAACTTGGAGTGATACGCTCAAAACCGTCAATGGCGGAGGTTGTTACAACTGTCATCAGGTCACCAAGGATGAAATCTCCTACGGCACGATCGGTCCTTCATTGCTGAACTACGGAAAAATGCGTGGCAACAGCGAGCCCATCCTGGTCTATACCTGGAACCGCATCAGCAACTCCAAGGCCTATAACGCTTGTAGCAACATGCCTCGCATGGCGCACTTTGATTTGCTGACAGAACAGCAAATGAAAGACGTGATGGCCTTGTTGTTGGACCCTGCCTCTCCTGTTAACAAATAAACTCTTTGAGTCAAAGCACTACGCTGTAAGGAAGCACAACATGGGTATGAGTCGTCGTGAATTTGTCCAGCTAATGGCCATCGCATCCGCTGCGGGTCTCTCGCTCGGATCAGGCGCAAGTCGCGCTCAGGCGGCATCGTCTTTGTATGACTTGCCAAAGTTCGGTAACGTACATCTGATGCACTTTACCGATTGTCACGCGCAACTCAAACCCATTTACTTTCGCGAACCCAACGTCAATTTAGGTTTTGGCCCGCAATTTGGTAAGCCTCCACATTTGGTGGGCGATGCTTTCCTCAAGTTCTATGGCATTAAGCCTGGTACGCGTGAAGCCCATGCCTTGACGTATCTCGACTTTGACAAAGCCGCGTTGCAATACGGCAAGGTTGGCGGTTTTGCGCATATGGCGACGCTGGTCAAAAAAGTGCGCGCAAGTCGTCCCGGCGCTCTTCTGCTAGATGGCGGTGATACGTGGCAAGGATCTGGCACCGCGCTCTGGACCAAGGGTCAAGACATGGTGGACGCCTGTCTGGCTCTTGGTGTGGACATTATGACCGCTCACTGGGAAATGACTCTCGGCGAAGAACGCGTCAAGGAAATCGTCGAAAAAGATTTTGCCGGTAAAGTTAATTTTGTCGCGCAAAACATCAAGACGACGGATTTTGAAGATCCCGTCTTTGATGCTTTTGTCATACGTGAAATGAATGGAGTCCCTGTTGCCATTATCGGACAAGCTTTCCCCTACACGCCAATCGCCAACCCTCGCTACCTGGTGGAAAACTGGTCCTTTGGCATCGACGAAGAAAACATGCAAAAGACCGTCAATCTTGCGCGCTCCAAGGGTGCTCAAGTTGTGGTGGTGTTGTCTCACAATGGCATGGATGTCGACCTCAAGATGGCGAGTCGCGTGCGCGGGATTGACGCCATTATGGGCGGTCACACACATGATGGCGTGCCTGCCCCCGTCAAGGTCACCAATCCAGGTGGCGTCACGCTCGTCACCAACGCAGGCTCGAATAGCAAGTTTCTAGGCGTGCTCGATTTCGACGTCAAAAACGGTAAAGTCTCTGACTTCAGATATCGCCTCTTGCCTGTATTCGCGGATCTCATCCCTGCGGATAAGCCGATGGATGCGCTCATCACCAAAATCCGCGCGCCCTACGAAGCCAAGCTCAACGAAAAACTTGCGACTGCTGAGGGCACTCTATATCGTCGCGGCAATTTCAACGGTACCTTCGATCAATTGATTGTGGATGGTTTGATCCAGATGAAAGGCGCGGAGATTGCTTTCTCGCCAGGCTTTAGATGGGGCACCTCGCTTTTACCCGGTCAGGACATCACGATGGAGCACTTGCTTGATCAGACTGCCATCACCTATCCCTACACAACGATGGCACCCATGAGCGGCGAGATGATCAAGACGGTGCTCGAAGATGTCGCGGACAACCTCTTCAATCCAGACCCCTACTATCAGCAAGGCGGAGACATGGTACGCGTGGGTGGCATGCAATACACCATCGATCCCGCTGCTTCTGCCGGCAACCGAATTTCAGACATGCGCATCGGTGACAAGCCGATCGAGGCCTCAAAATCATACAAGGTCGCTGGCTGGGCGCCCGTGTCTGAGGCCGCACGCGACGCCGGCGGCGAGCCCATCTGGGATGTCATGGCCACCTATCTAAGACAAATTAAAAAAGTCGCGGCCAAAACACCCAACCTTCCTGTTATAAAAGGTGCGGCAAACAACCCTGGCATGGCGGGATAAAATTCGCACACATCAAGCTTCAAGTTTATTTAAATGAATACTCTCGTGCACATTAGACAGATACTTTTATGCATGATTTCTGCTGTATTCATGATGAACGCGACACAGGTTCAGGCTTCAGAGCGCCTTTTAACGCTCACATCCGTGAGTAAAAATGCTTATTACGCCGAGGGTGTTTCAGCCCTTGGTTCGCCTTTTAATAAAAATTTTATTTCGAATGCAGGCGTCGTGATCGGCCCTACAGGCGTGGTTATCATTGACGCGCTTGGGTCACCCGCCCTTGGCAAACAACTCATTGCAGAAATTCGAAAACTCACTGACAAACCTATTCAGTTTGTGATCGTGACACACTATCACGCTGACCATATTTACGGTCTACAGAGCTTCATCGATATTGGCGCGACCATCATCGCGCAAGAAAGCGCAAAAGAATATTTGAGCTCAGACACGGCTCAACTCCGTCTTCAAGCCTCTCGCACCGAGCTCGCCCCTTGGGTCAACGCTGACACACGCCTGGTGCCAGCCTCAAAGTGGATTCAACAAGATACACGCTTGTCACTGAGTGGACTTGAGGTAGAGTTGATCAAAATGGGGCCTGCGCATACGCCCGATGATCTAGCGATCTATTTCCCGTCCGAAGGGGTACTCTTCGCCGGCGATCTCGTTTTTCGAGACCGCATTCCTTATGTTGGCAATGCGGACAGCTTGGGCTGGATCAAATCTTTAGACAATCTATTGGCGCGTCAGGCCCACGTGATTGTGCCTGGACATGGGCCCTCTTCGACTTCGACGAAAGAAGACTTGCAATTCATCCGTGACTATCTGATTTTTGTCCGCAAGGCCATGGAACAAGCCGCACGTGAGCTTGAGCCCTTTGACGAAGCGTATGCCGCGACCGATTGGTCACGCTATGAAAAGATCCCCCTTTTCAACGCTGCAAATCGTATGAATGCCTACAACATTTATCTTTCTATCCAGAACGAATAAGACTTTCAGCGACGGTTAAAGCGCGCGAGCTCAAATACATCGAGATCAACCATCTGACCGACATCTTTTTGCAAGACACGACCTGAGGGGTCGATCACATAAAGCTCAGGGATTCCACGCCTCTTGCCGATCGCTCGATCAAGTTCGGGCGTCATCATCGCAACAGGAAAATTAATCTCGTTTTTTTTCACATAGCTCTGAACAGTCTCTTCCTTCTTGTCGATTGAAAGACCAATGACCAGTAGATTGCCTCCCTGTGTGCGTCTCACAAGTTCTTTTAGATTGGCATTTTGACGGTGACAATACGGGCACCAGGTCGCCCAGACTTGCACAACTAAATATTTCCCTTTGAGTTCGGACGCAGCAAGTAGCCGTCCCTCCACGGTCACGAGCTTGTCAACATTGAGATGATCGCCAACACTCAACCCCCATGCGCTTGGGATTGAAATAAAAAGAGAAATGAAAAAGAAAAAAAATGTCCGCGTGCTATTGAAACTTCCCATGCGAGATTTCAACCTATATTGAGTTGTAACTTTTTAGATGACCATAAATAAAAACAGACGCACAATATGCGCGTCTGTTTTAACGTGGCTCTTTTCTTTGTCGAGGCGTCTTGTTCAACAAGCCCGCCCCGATTAAATCTACAAAGCCACACTGAAGATTTAGTTCCAATACAAACAGCTTTAAATCATTAAAGGAACAATCAACAAAGCAACGATATTGATGATTTTGATAAGAGGATTAATCGCTGGTCCTGCCGTGTCTTTGTATGGATCTCCAACAGTGTCACCCGTAATCGCGGCCTTGTGCGTCTCCGAGCCTTTACCGCCATAGTGTCCTTCTTCGATATACTTTTTGGCGTTATCCCAAGCGCCACCGCCTGTACACATAGAGATTGCGACAAACAGACCTGTGACGATCGTGCCCATCAACAATCCGCCTAAGGCTTCTGGCCCAAGTATCAAACCAACCGCAATCGGCGCGACAACCGGCAATAAAGAGGGGATGATCATTTCTTTAATCGCTGCTGTCGTCAGCATATCAACCGCTTTATCGTACTCTGGCTTGGCAGTGCCTTCCATAATGCCTTTGATATCGCGAAACTGACGGCGCACCTCTTCAACCACTGAGCCTGCGCAACGTCCGACCGCCTCCATCGCCATCGCTCCGAACAAATACGGAATCAATCCACCGATGAATAAGCCGATGATCACGCGATGGTCTGACAGATCAAACGTCACCTTTAGACCATTGACCTCAAGCGCGTGTGTATAGTCAGCGAATAAGACGAGCGCCGCCAAACCGGCAGAACCGATGGCATAGCCTTTTGTCACCGCCTTTGTCGTATTGCCTACAGCATCCAACGGATCTGTAATGTCGCGCACTGACTGAGGAAGTCCCGCCATCTCCGCGATACCGCCTGCGTTATCCGTAATCGGACCGTAGGCATCAAGTGCCACCACAATGCCAGCCATCGAGAGCATTGACGTCGCTGCGATCGCGATGCCATAAATGCCTCCCAGCCAATAGGCCGAGTAGATGGCCCCGCAGACAAACAAAACAGGCCAAGCGGTCGAACGCATCGAAACGCCGAGACCCGCGATCATGTTTGTGCCGTGGCCCTGACTCGATGCTTTGGCGATATGCTTGACCGGCGCATAGTCTGTTCCGGTGTAGTACTCCGTGATCCACACTAACAACGCTGTCAGCACGAGGCCCACAACCGTCGCACCAAAAAGTCGTAATTTTCCACCCGTGGCAAAACCAACATCAGCAAGGATATTGTCGGGCAACATCCAGTTGGTTGCGAAATAAAACGCGACCAGTGAAATGACACCTGCAATGACTAGGCCCTTGTAGAGCGCCGGCATCACATTTTTCATACCCGGAGTAGCTTTAACAAATGAGCAGCCGATGATCGATGCGATGATGGATATCCCACCCAACACCAGGGGATACACCACGGCCTCTACAGTTGCAACCTTGATCATCATGGCGCCGAGCACCATCGTCGCGATTAAGGTCACCGCATAGGTTTCAAAGAGATCGGCAGCCATACCCGCGCAATCGCCAACATTATCACCAACGTTATCTGCGATCACCGCAGGATTTCGAGGGTCGTCCTCGGGAATACCTGCCTCGACCTTTCCGACCAGATCAGCACCCACGTCGGCGCCTTTGGTGAAAATACCCCCACCCAGTCGAGCAAAAATCGAAATCAATGAAGAACCAAACGCAAGCCCGATCAGTGGGTGGAGAATGACAGACATGCTTTGCTCTTTGCCGGTTGTATGCAAATAGAGATAAAACAAACCGACACCCAACATTCCAAGTCCCACAACTAGCATGCCGGTAATCGCACCGCCCTTAAAAGCAACATTGAGCGCCTCGTTCATGCCCTTCGTCGCCGCCTCTGCAGTTCGTACATTCGCCCGAACGGAAACATTCATCCCTATAAAACCGCAGGCCCCTGACAACACGGCTCCGATCACGAACCCCACAGCAGTCAGGTTATCGATAAAGATTGCGATTAGGATCGTTAGTACCACTCCAACGACCGCGATCGTTTTGTATTGCCTTGAGAGATACGCGCTTGCTCCCTGCTGAATCGCCTCCGCGATTTCGACCATGCGCGCGTTTCCTGTGCCTTGCTGAAGGATCCAAGAACGAACAAAAAAACCATATAAAACTGCTAGCACTCCGCAGCCGAGGGCAAAGTAAAGGCCCAGTGTGACGTTACTCATTCGATGAACTCCATTAAGGCATTAAGGATTTGTCTCTTTTTGTTGATACAGGGTGCTTCTCCATTGGAGGCTTGCGCACCAAGTAGTCATAAAGCAAGTATGTCTAACATTCAACAGAATACGATGAACAAGAGTGATTTTATCTATTTTTGTTAAGATTAGGGTATTTACTAATTCACCCTGTTTTAACGGAGTCATAATGAGTCTCGACAAAGTCAGCCCGGGCAAGAAAATTCCCGAGTCATTTAACGTCATCATTGAAATCTCAATGAATGCTGACCCGATCAAGTACGAGGTGGACAAAGAATCTGGTGAGTTATTTGTCGATCGCTTTATGGGCACCTCGATGCACTACCCCTGCAACTATGGCTACATCCCCAAAACCATCGCAGGTGATGGTGATCCGGTAGACGTTTTAGTCATCACGCCCTTTCCCGTTATCCCTGGTGTAATCGTTCGTTGCCGCGCTCTCGGCGTCCTCAATATGGAAGACGAAAGCGGCGAGGACGCCAAACTCTTGGCTGTTCCCGAAGACAAAATTCTCCCCATTTACAGCCACTGGAAACAGGCTTCAGACATTCATCCGATGCGCCTGAACGCTATTCAGCACTTCTTTGAGCATTACAAAGATCTTGAAAGTGGTAAGTGGGTCAAGGTCAATGGTTGGGGCGGTATCGACGATGCGCACCAAGAAATCTTGACGGGTATCAAGCGTTACCAGGCGGAAAACAACGCTTAATATCGTTATTCAGTCCTTGATTGTCCTTGGCTTGGCGGCACCATTTCCTGCCAGCCGAGGATCTCCGCCAATCGCAGAATCACCCACTGCGCCTCGGCCGCTGTCAACCCAATCTCGTCATCACCCAGTCCTTGGTGGATCCTTTCGAGTACATCGGCTTCGGTAATACCAAGCTCCCACAGCTTGTTCGTTGCCTGCTCCGTCAACAGGTTAGCCAAATCCTCACATAAGTCGTAACGTGCGTAGATATGCTCGCGCGTCGCACTCGGTTTGCTGCGTCCTGGTTCAACAAACAATGCGATAAACGAGGGAGGAATGATGGTCTGGTTACCGTCACTCATCGCTGCGCTGCAACAGTAGATATTTCTGTGTCATTTCAGTCCTGAGTTGGCAAGTCCGGAGGTTTACACGATACTACGCAGCATATGTGATTTTTAAAGCCTACACCAATGTCCTTGTCCCACAACTCCGCGCGTGAACATGCCGTCAGTCTGCCTGATGGCGCCGTATTACGGGTTTTAGACGATGGGGTAGGGCCTGCGCTCCTGCTGATCAGCGGCTTAGGCGGCACGGCAAACTTTTGGAATCCCTGCGTCCCTGCTTTTGCGACCCATTACCGCACCCTCAGGTTAGATCAACGCGGGATCGCCAAGAGCTCTCGGGGCTCCGCAGCCTGCACCATTGATCAGCTCGCACAGGACTGTCTGGCCGTTCTAGATGCTTGCGATATTAAAACCGCCATTGTCTTGGGACACTCCACAGGCGGATGTATCGCGCAGACCATGGCGCTTCTCGCACCGGACCGGATTCAAGCCTGCGTGTTCAGCGCCACGTGGGGCAAACCGAGTCGCCATAAAAAAGAGCTTTTTTCCACTCGCCGCGAAATGCTATTTCGCGACCCGGTTGGCTATGCATCCTCTTCTGTTTTTATGGGACATGATGCGCACTGGCTCAACAACAACTGGAGTGTCCTCGAGAACGCACGCGCCAACGCGCCCGTCACCCCCGAGGCACAACGCATTGTGGCCGAACGACTCGATGCCCTGATCGCTTTTGATCGGAGTGCCGATGTTCATCAAATTTCGGTTCCCAAATTGATCTTGGGCGCTCGCGATGACTTAATCGTGCCCTCTTTCTTTCAAGAAGAGCTCGCGACTTTATTCAAAGACGCGGATCTTCATCTCTTCGAACAAGGCGGTCATTTCTTTCCTGTCACCCGCACGCAGCTTTTTGTTCCACTTGTTCTCGAGTGGTTGCGCTCCTCTTCCTCACGGATCTCTCATGCTTGAAAATTTTTCCAGCTCGCAAACTGTTCGTAAAACTGTTGTTGCCACCAAGGCGGGCGTTGTCGCTGCACAGCACCGGCGAGCTGCCGAAGTCGGCGCTGCGGTCCTTGATGCTGGCGGTGATGCGGTCGATGCCGCCATCGCGACCTCGTTTGCAATTGGCGTTGTTGAGCCCTGGATGAGTGGTCCTGCCGCAGGCGGCACCATGGTGTTGTGGCGCGCCAAAGAAGGCAAAGCGTACGTCATTGATTTTGGCTGTAAATCACCACGCGAGCTCAATCCGGCGGACTACCCGCTGAGTGGGGCAGGCAAGTCCTCCGATTTATTTCCCTGGCCCGCCGTCCTCGAAGATCGCAATGTCATGGGTGCAACCGCGGTCGCCGTGCCTGGCGCGGTCGCCGGCATGGATCTCGCGCACACACATTTTGGACGCATGCCTTGGAAAGACTTGGTCACTCCTGCCGCCAAGCTCGCCGACGCAGGCTTATTGGTCGACTGGTACACAACACTTGTGACCGCGGCCAATGCACGCTTTCTGAGCAAAGATCCTGACACCGCCAAGATGTTCCTAGACGATGGTCACTGGCCCATCGCGGGCGAATGGACCTCGCTGACCGAAAAACATCTCAACCAAAAAGCCTTCGCACAAACACTGATGCAGATCGCCGAAGGTGGTGCGAAGGCTTTTTATAAAGGCGACATCGCAACACAACTTGCAAAAGATGTTCGCACTAAAGGCGGGTGCCTGAGTGTGCAGGACCTGCACGACTATCAAGCATCGATCGTTGAACCACTGACGATCAACTATCGCGGCGGTCGGGTGTATGCAACACCTGGCCTGACAGGCGGTCCGACGTTTGGTAAAGCCTTAGAAATACTTTCTCGAGAATTGTCCCCGACAAAAGGCAAACCCGATGCCGCAACCTATGCAGGCTTTGCCCGCGCACTCGATGCCGCGTTCAAACTACGGTTTGAAAACATGGGTGACCACGAATCACCGAAAGCACCTGGGTCGACAACGCACTTTAGCGTGGTCGATCGTGAGGGCAACATGTGTGCCGTGACACAAACCTTACTGTCTATTTTCGGCTCGCGTGTCGTGTCACCCTCGACTGGCATGTTGCTCAATAACGGCATCATGTGGTTTGACCCCGAACCCGGCAAGCCCAACTCTCTTGGTCCCAACAAGCGTTGCTTGGCAAACTACTCTCCTGTCATTGGTGAGGATGCGCAAGGTCGCCGTTTTGCCATAGGTGCGTCAGGAGGTCGGAAAATTCTTGGCGCCGTCATGCAGTTGAGCTCATTCATAATGGATTATGGACTTGACCTCGAGGAAGCCTTCCACACACCGCGTATCGATGTCAGTGGCAGCGGTAAAATCACCGCCGATCAAACACTCCCGGCCGACGTGATCGCCGCACTCGAAAAAGAAATGCCTGTCATTCAAACTCGTCGTAACGTTTATCCTTATTCCTTTGCTTGCCCAGCAGGTGTCATGCGCAGTGGCGACATGAATATGGGTTGCACAGAAATCATGTCGCCCTATGGTGATGCGATCGCAGGAGGCTAATCATGTATTTACCCAAACACTTTGAACAACAAGATCTTGAGTCTTTAACGTCTTTACTCAAGGCCTATCCTCTCGGCGCGCTCGTGACGCAACACGAAGGCGTACTCGAAGCCAACCACATTCCATTTCTGCTCGATGGTCCGCTTGCTGCAGGCGGCAAGCTCATCGGCCATGTGGCCAAAGGAAATCCTGTTTGGAAAAGTGACTTCACTAAACAAGAGACCTTGGTGGTTTTTCAAGGACCCGAGTCCTACATCACGCCCAACTGGTATCCCTCCAAGCAAGTCCACCATCAGGTCGTGCCCACGTACAACTACGCTGTTGTGCACGTTTATGGTCACCTCTCTGTCACGCATGACGAAGCGGTCAAGCGAAGAATCGTCGGGGACCTGACTGCATTGATGGAAAAAATGCGCGACAGCACTTGGCAGGTTTCTGATGCGCCCGCAGAGTACATTGAAAAAATGCTGGGTGCGATCGTGGGGATTGAGCTCACGATCACGCGAATTCAGGCCAAATGGAAAGTCACTCAGAATCGCGATGCTGCTGATCGTGAGGGCGTGGCTCGCGGTTTGAGCGGACAAGGCTCAGCAGAAAGAGATGAACGGATGAGTGCGATCGTGCGTACCGGCAAAGGAATTGGTCTGAGCGAATAGACTCGCTCAGATCACAGGACTTTAGCGAACTTTAGCGACCGGGCTGCTTCGTGCAATCGACCGTCGCGTGAATCAAGAGTTTTTTACTGTTATCTTTTTCAGGAAACTCTGTCGAGACCACGCGACAACCGGTCACCTTTTCGATCGCTTCGATTTGTCGGGCTTTTTGCTTGTCTTCGTACGTTCCAAATAGGCCGCCTTGTTCCCCGCCAAAGGCCTCCCATTTGTCTTGACCCAAAGAAATAATGCTGATTTCCCGCTTGTCGAGCACAACAATCTGACGCGTCGGGTCACGATGGTAGTAGACCGCACTACCCTGACAACCAGCGAGCGTCCCGACAACAGCCACTAGGGCGACAAAGGGCAACGTTTTCATCTATATTCTCTGGTATCGACACAAATTAACTGCTTTGATATCAAGCATAACGCTATTTTTAATTGAAAACTTTAGAGGCACATTTCATGTCAAAAGAAGGCGTACTTCAGATTCCCTCTCTCAAAGGTAAGGTCTCGGATGCCGAGTGGCAAACCCGCGTTGATCTAGCGGCCTGTTATCGCCTAGTCGAAATGTACGGCATGGCGGATATGATCGCTAACCACATCTCCGCACGCGTTCCTGGCGAAGAAGGCACCTACCTCATCAATGCCTACGGCTTGATGTATGAGGAAATCACTGCCTCCAGCCTGCTAAAAGTTGACCACCACGGCAACATCATTACCAAACCTGATTTCGGTGATCTCAATTACGGCATCAATAAAGCCGGAGCTGTCATTCACAGCGCCGTCCACCATGCACGTCCTGAAGTGGGCTGTGTGATTCACACTCACAGCTGGGCCTCAATGGCCGTATCCTCTCTTGAGTGTGGACTATTACCCTTGACGCAAACCGCGATGCGTTTTCTTAAAATCAGTTATCACAATTATGAAGGCGTCGTCTTGGACGAGGCCGAACAAGAATCTTTGTGTAGAGACTTGGGCAACAGCGAAGCCATGATTTTGCGTAACCACGGCGCCTTGACCGTTGGACGTACCATTGGCGAAGCGTTCAACTGGATGCACCGCCTCGAGCTTTCCTGCCGAGCCCAAATCGGCGCGATGTCTTGCAACTCCCCGATGTCCAAGGTTTCCCAAAAAGTACTGGACGAAACGTGGAACAACTATCAGCCCGGCACGCGCCGTCCCTATGGCGTGATGGAGTGGCCCGCGTTGCTGCGCAAGCTTGATCGCACCGACACCTCCTATCGCAACTAAACAAGGTCATCAACGTGTCCATTCCAAAGCTCAATCATCCTCCGCGTATCCTGCTCTCAGACAAAACGGCAGAGGAGCTTGCCCCTAAACTGACCGCGATTTTAGGCGCCGGTGGTTACGTTCGCGTGACGGCACAACAAATGCACGAGGGCACTGCGGACGCCGATTTTTGTTTTGTCTCGCGTGATATCACGTCGTCCTCCACCAAACAAAAAATCATCCCCTCGACACAATATGTCTACGATGCGCTCATGAACTCTAAAGCGCTCAAGTGGGTGCACATTCACTCGGCCGGCGTGGATCGACAAATTTTCCTAGACCTGATGGCCAAAGGCCTCACCGTAACGAGCTCCTCCGGCGCGAGTGCGAGTCTCGTGGCGCAGACGGCCTTGACTGGATTGCTCTCGCTGTCGCGTCGCTTTCCTCAACTTGCTGCTGCGCAACGGGCTCACGTTTGGGCACCCTTCTTCAAGGTCGGGCTTCCTCCAGATCTCGAAGGACAGACGGCTACGATTGTTGGCTGGGGACCGATTGGTCAAAAACTAGCAGGATGGCTTAAAGCGATCGGGCTGAACATTATCGTTGTGCGCCAGTTCGCTTCATCGACGATCCCCGACACACGCGTCGTGTCGTTTGATCAGTTCAACAGCATTCTTCCAGAAACTGACTGGTTAGTCTTAGCCTGCCCATTGACCGCTCAAACCACCAATCTCGTGAGCGCCAACGCGCTCAGTCTGATGAAGCACTCCGCACACATCGTCAATATCTCCCGTGGCGCTGTCATCGACGAACCTGCGATGATTGATGCGCTTAAAAATGACCGCTTGGCCGGTGCTTACCTGGACGTATTTGCCCAAGAGCCCTTACCCACCGACTCACCGCTGTGGGATATGCCTAACGTCATCGCGACTCCACATACCGCAGGTTTTTCGGACGCAATTCTTCAGCGGATGGCTGACAAATTCCTTGAAAATCTTGGGCACTATGCACGAGGCGAGCCTTTTATCAACGTGGCACGCTTAGGCTAGTGCTTTAATCGAGCGCCCCAATTCCCCTTGCTTAGCGTACAATGATGGCACGGTACAACGTTCCAGTCCTCGTACCTCGCTAAGCCCCAACTCTGTGGGCGCTCGCCTCCAAGGCGTTTTTACTCCCTGTTCGTCTGCCCCGATTGGAGTCCACATTTGCTTGTGGGCCGGCATGACGATGGAGCTGTTCTCTTGTCTACTTCTATTACCTTTGCTGACCTCGGGTTGGCTGATCCTCTTATGCGTGCGATTGCCGATGCCGGCTATACCGTACCCACCCCTATCCAAGCCCAAGCTATCCCTCGCGTTCTCGCGGGTGGAGACTTGCTAGCTGCCGCACAAACCGGCACCGGCAAAACCGCTGGTTTTACGCTTCCTATTTTGCACATGCTGCTCGCCAAACCGCTTGAGCTGCGCAAACCCGGCCGCCCACGTGTGCTGATTCTGACGCCGACCCGCGAATTGACCGCACAGGTCGAAGAGTCCGTTAAAACCTACGGCGTCCATACCAAAATCTCCTCGATGGTGATTTTTGGTGGTGTCAATATCAATCCCCAGACCTCCGCGCTGCGCAAGCCTATCGACATCTTGGTGGCGACTCCCGGACGCTTGCTGGATCATTGCCAGCAACGCAACGTTGACTTGTCAGGTGTCGAAATTCTCGTTCTAGATGAAGCCGATCGCATGCTCGATATGGGCTTTATTCGCGATATTCGCAAAATCCTTGCACTGCTTCCGCGTCAACGTCAAAACCTCCTGTTTTCGGCCACATTCTCGGACGAAATCCGTGAGCTTTCAAAAGGCGTTCTAAACAATGCCTCCGAAGTTTCAGTCGCGGCACGTAATACGACCGCCGAGCGTGTCGATCAAACCGTTCATATGGTGGATCAGGCACACAAGCGTGACATCCTCAGCCACATCATTCGCGAAAGTGGCTGGCACCAAGTACTCGTCTTTACCCGCACCAAGCACGGTGCGAACCGCTTGGCGGAAAAACTTGTCAAAGATGGCTTGTCCGCCTCGGCGATTCATGGCAACAAGAGTCAGGCCGCGCGCACCCGTGCGCTGGATGACTTTAAAAAGGGCAAAGTCGCCGTTCTCGTCGCGACAGATATTGCGGCACGCGGTCTCGATATCGACCAGCTTCCCCAAGTCGTGAACTTCGAATTGCCCAACGTGCCCGAAGACTACGTGCATCGCATCGGCCGTACTGGTCGCGCAGGTGCCGCAGGATCCGCCGTCTCTTTAGTGGATTCGAGCGAGATCAAGTACCTCAAAGCGATCGAACGCATTATTAAAAAGCAGATACCTCAGCTTCCCGCCCCGACAGGCTGGACGGCGTCGCCTGCCTCCTCGCATGGCGCAGACGATGATGCACGTGCCGAAGGCCGTCGCGACGGTCAGCGGCGCCCCCCACAACGCTCCTCACGCCCGGCCGGTTCGTCAGGCTCTGGCGCGCCGCGTCCCGCGCGTCCTGGCCAAAGCGCCGGACAAGCACCCCGGCCCGAAGGGCAAGGCAGTGGCCGAAACGCGCCTGCGGGCCATGCCCCAGCCCGTTCAGGTTCTGGCGGTCCGGTACGCACAGGCTCGGGTCCGAACGGCCCAGCTCAAGCTAACCGCCCTCGCCGCCCCGCGCTCTTTAACAAGTAATTTGCCCGCACCCAGGCTGGCCCGTCCAGCCTGTAAAATTCGTCACCATGAGTATTCAAGCTGAAGTTGCGCGACGCAGAACGTTCGCCATTATTTCCCACCCTGACGCCGGTAAAACGACACTCACCGAAAAGCTGTTGCTTTTCGCGGGTGCGATCCAGATCGCCGGTAGCGTCAAAGCGCGCAAGGCCTCTCGCCATGCGTCCTCAGACTGGATGGAGATCGAAAAACAACGCGGAATTTCCGTTGCCTCCTCCGTGATGCAAATGGAGTACCGCGATTGCGTCATCAATTTGCTCGACACACCGGGGCACCAGGACTTCTCCGAAGACACCTACCGGGTGCTCACCGCCGTCGACGCCGCACTGATGGTGATTGATGCCGCAAACGGTGTCGAACCTCAAACGATTCGTCTGCTTCAGGTTTGTCGCGCACGAAATACGCCCATCATCACCTTCATCAACAAGATGGACCGAGAGGTGCGCGATCCGCTCGAGCTGCTATCCGAAATTGAACAGCACATCGGCATGGATGCTGTTCCTTTTTCCTGGCCCGTCGGTATGGGCAAAGCCTTCGGTGGCGTGTTCGATATTCAGCGCGACCGCATGCGACTTTTCCGTCCTGGACAAGAACGACGCAACGACAGCACCGATGACTTTATTGACGGCCTAGACAATCCTGAAATCGCCAAGCGCTTTGGCTCTGCCTTTGAGCAAGCTAAAAGTGAAATCGAGCTCATTCAAGCCGCCGCACCTACTTTTGATCATGCTGCTTTCTTAGCAGGCAAACAAACCCCTGTCTTTTTCGGCTCCGCCATCAATAATTTCGGCGTTCAAGAAGTCTTGGATGCCTTGGTTGATCAGGCCCCCCCTCCCGGCTCACGCCAAGCCCTTGAGCGCGTCGTTCATCCCGAAGAACCCAAATTTACAGGTGTCGTATTCAAGGTCCAAGCAAACATGGATCCCGCGCATCGCGACCGTGTTGCCTTCGTGCGTGTAAGCTCAGGCAAATTCGAACGCGGTATGCGCCTTAAAGTCTCTCGCAACGGCAAAGAAATCCGTCCCAACAACGTTGTATCTTTTCTGTCTCAACGCCGTGAGCTTGTCGATGAGGCGTATGCCGGCGATGTCATTGGTATCCCGAACCACGGCATTCTCCACTTAGGTGACGTCTTGACCGAAGGTGAGGCCTTGCATTTCACAGGTCTGCCGTTTTTTGCTCCCGAGCTTTTCCAGGCCGTTGAAACCAAAGACCCTCTTCGCATCAAACAACTCCGGACTGGGCTCCTGCAGCTTGGCGAAGAAGGTGCCATCCAGGTCTTTAAGCCTATTGCTGCGGGTGGGGCGATGCTGCTGGGCGCTGTCGGACAACTCCAATTCGAGGTCGTGGCTCACCGGCTTCAGGCCGAATATGGTGCCGAGGCCCGTCTAATGCCCTCTCGCTACAACATGGCACGCTGGATTACCGCCGAGGATCCGAAAGAACTCCGTAAATTCATCGATGCGAACGCCTCCCATATCGCCTATGATGTTGTCGAAGCACCGGCGTTCCTTGTCTCGTCGACGGCGCAACTTCGGGTCGCCGAAGAGCGTCATCCAGCGATTCGTTTTCATGCAATGCGTGAGCACGGTGGCCAAGTGTTCTCTGACAAAGTCTGACTCCTCGCAACCCATAGATCCTTATGTCCTGGCGCGCTCTCATCTTTTTCCTGTTGCTTGCACTTGTCGCCTCTTGGCAAGGTGGTCGACAACTCGGCCTATGGCTCGTGGATCAGGCGCCCGAGTCGATCGCCTCATCTTCAAATGCGATGCAGGCTAGGGGTCAAGTTCTTGATGCGGATGGCAAACCCTCGGCGCCCCAACCTCCTCAGCCTCGGATAGACGGCACGCTCGGCGTACCTCGAGAAATGGCGCCGATCGAATGGACGATCGAAGCCGTGATTGCCTCACGTGAAGATGCGAACTCTTACAAAAAAGAGGGAGATGAAGACGAAGACGATGATGACGAATCACAAGAAGACAATGATGAGCGTCGCGATCGCGCCAGAGATCCCGACGGTGTTCGCACTGTCGATGTCAGCCCGCCCCCCTCAGGATCGCCCACCACTCGCCCTGTCACAACACCTGCACCACTTTACACCTGGCGAGATGCCCTTAAAAAAGAACTGACTCAATGCAACAGTGTGGGCTTTTTCAAACGGCCTAGCTGCATCGACGCCGCACAAACAAAATACTGTGGGCCTAACAAGGCCTGGGGCAAAGTCGCTGAATGCCCGGATCGCGGCACGAACAACCTCTCCGGCGGCTAGCCTAGCCCGCCCCCGCCTGGGATTTGCGTAACGGCGCAGTCGGTATTCTCATTTGTTCGCGATATTTAGCCACTGTTCGCCGAGCAATCGTAATGCCGTCCTTGTCCAGCAAGGTCGCCAACTGACTATCCGAAAAGGGCCGCGTTCGGTCTTCTTGACGGATCAACGCCTGAATGCGCGTCTGAACAGCCGTCGAAGACGTCGCCTCCCCGCCCTCTGTTGATAACCCTGTACTGAAAAATCGCTTTAACTCCAACGTTCCGAAAGGCGTCACCATATATTTTTGTGTTGTCGCGCGCGAGATGGTTGATTCGTGCATGCCAAGTTCTAGCGCCACATCCTTGAGCGTGAGAGGCCTGACCGCCGCCCAGCCTTTAGTAAAAAACCCTTGTTGGTGCGCCACGATGACTTGAGAGACTCGCAAAATTGTCTCAAAGCGTTGCGCAACATTACGTATCATCCAGCGCGCTTCTTGTAACTGCCCATGCAAAGCACTATTTGCTCCGCCACGTGGACTCCCCAACGCCTCGGCATACAAAGTGTTCACGCGCAATTTTGGCATCACCGCGTCGTTGAGTTGAGCCTCCCAGCCCTTGCGTGTTTTACGAACAATGACATCCGGCACTGCAAAGTCAGCGGCAGGCTTATTCCATGGGCTGCCGGGACGCGGGTTCAGTCGCACAATCAATGCGTGAGCCCGTCGCAATTGATCCGCGTCACAATGCATCGCTTCACGAAGCTTTGTCATATTGCCCGTTGCCAATATGTTGAGGTGCTGCTGGCACAGATGACGCGCCAGCGATAGAAGTTCGGCATCCAGCACCTCTGGTAGGCGCTCAGGATCAGCAAATTGCAATTGCAAATCCAGACATTCGGCCAAGTCACGCGCCCCGATGCCGGGCGGGTCAAAAGACTGCAAAAACTTGAGCGCCATTCGAAAATCATCCACTTCCAAGCCCAACGCTGGATTCATCCACGCGACAATATCCTCAAGCGGAGAGGCCAGAAAACCATCATCATTGAGCTCTTCAATAAGCAAGCCTACGATCGCTGCATCCCGCTCATTCAGTCGCGTTGTCCCTAGTTGGCTGAGCAAATACTCCCGCAAATTACTCTCGCGGGCGGCTTCCGGGCGCTCCGTCAGCTCGTCATCCCTCGATTGGCGCGATTCCGTTGAAAACTCCAGACGGTCCCGCGTGAGGGGGGCCTCATCCTCTGAAAAAGAACCCGCTTGCCCCTCAAGATCCCCTTGCGCCTCCCCAGAAGGGGGCTCAGCGCCTTCGAAAGTCTCGCCTACCCCTACGGTAGAGCCCAAGGCGCCTGGGTCCTGCAGGCCCTCTCCCTCCTGCTCCAGCAGGGGGTTTTCCGCAAGCGCCTTCGCCACTTCAGCCTCTAGGTCGAGGGTCGACAGCTGCAAGAGTCGGATGGACTGTTGCAGTGCCGGGGTCAGTGTCAGACTCTGACCAAGACGAAGTTCGAGAAAATTGCGAGTCATAGGTACAATATTTTGCATGATGAACACAACAAACACCGCAAATATCCGAAAAGATGTCTATCTTCTGGGCAATACGTTGTTGCGCCTGGGACTTCCACGGCTGATTATTCGCCTGGTTGTGACGCTTAGTGTGATGGCCCTACTCCTTTATTTCGTTCAAGGCATTCTTGCACGAGGCAAGGGTTGGCTTGAGTTTGGCCTGCATATTTCTGGGCTCAACGAAATACTTGGCAAAACCGTGATCGATTTTGTCATGCTATACCAACATTTCTTTTGGTGGCTGATCGCGGCATTGTTGGTGCTCTTTGTCGTCAGCGCACTGATGAGCTGGTTGCGCGGCAGCGTCAAACGCGGTCGTGCGGCCTTGGTCCCTTTGAGCGAGGTTCGCAAGCTCTGCGCGGGCCTCAGTCCCGAAGCCCTCGATGTACTCGATTGGGTCTGGCGGGATAAGTCGACACCCATCACAGTGGGCAACCTCCAGGCTTCTCTTACCCAACTGCGCACGGGTCGGCCGCGCAAACTCGACTTGGCGCGCGCGCAAAAACTTGAGCTAGAGTTGGCGCTCGCCCCAAAAGAGTCCCCCGTGCCTTCCCCCTCTGAGACAGCACCCTTGGATCGCAGTGGTCATCGCGAACCAACCTTACTCGCCTAAAGCCAAATCAAACTGTTGCTTTAAAGTGCCTGTGCACGCGCGTCAAACCGTTTAAGGCTTGCATTTAACTTGTATTTATGTTCATCTTATGGGTATGCGTGCATATATTTCAGGCTCTGCCTGTCCTCGTTTAACAACCGTTGCCTCACAGGGCGATGGCTTGGTCGCGCGCGCATCCACACTCAGCCTACTGCCGCTACTACTAGCGATCGGTTGCCGGACCTAGCGTCCCGTGGCAGTCCGGCAGCCCTTGGCCACTCTCGCATTACCCCAATAAATTCCCTATATTAAGTCCGGCACAAACGGACGCTGATCAAAAGCCAGCAACAGATTATTGCGATGCTCTCTACACACGGCATCTGTAAAACAGACTTGAGGTTAAACATGCTTTCGAATCCCGCTACAAAATACATTCCGTTCAAACCCTTCGAACGTGATTTTTCTGAACGCACCTGGCCCACCAAGCGGATTACCCATCCGCCGATCTGGATGAGCACGGACCTGCGCGATGGCAATCAGTCATTGATCGAACCCATGAGCGTCGAGCGCAAACTGCGTTTTTTCGACATGCTCATCAAAATTGGTTTCAAAGAAATCGAAGTGGGATTCCCCTCCGCATCACAAACCGACTTTGACTTTGTGCGTAAACTTGTCGATGACAAACTCATCCCCGATGACGTCACAATCATCGCCTTGACGCAAGCTCGCCCCGAACTCATCGAACGCACAGTCGAGGCTGCTGCGGGTGCCAAGCGCGCCATGATTCACTTGTATAACGCCTGCGCACCCGGTTTTCGCCGCATCGTCTTTAATATGAATCGTGAAGAGGTCAAGCAAGTCGCTGTTGAGGGCACCAAATGCGTCATGGCCTGCATGGCCAAATACCCGCAAACAGAATGGTTGTACGAATACTCCCCTGAGGTCTTTAGCACGACCGAACCCGACTTCGCGCTCGAAGTCTGCAATGCTGTGACCGACACGTGGAAACCCACACCTCAGCGCAAAATCATTTACAACTTGCCCGCAACCATTGAGGCGACTACGCCCAACATGTATGCCGATCAAATCGAATACATGCATAACAACCTCAACAAGCGCGATAGCATTATCATCAGCTTGCACCCGCATAATGATCGCGGCACCGCTGTGGCTGCCGCCGAACTCGGCTTAATGGCCGGTGCGGATCGCGTCGAGGGGTGTTTGTTTGGTAATGGCGAACGCACCGGAAACGTTGATCTCGTCACCGTGGCCTTAAACCTCTACACCCAAGGCATCCATCCTGGCTTAGATTTTTCTGACATCGACGAAGTGCGTCGCTGCGTAGAGTTTTGTAATCAATTGCCCGTACACCCTCGTCATCCCTATGCGGGAGACCTTGTGTTTACCGCCTTCTCGGGCTCGCATCAGGACGCAATCAAAAAAGGCTTCGCGGTTCAAAAAGCAGATGCGATTTGGGAAGTGCCTTATTTACCCATCGACCCAGCCGACCTCGGTCGTAGCTACGATGCGGTGATCCGCGTGAATAGCCAATCCGGCAAAGGTGGCGTGTCCTACTTGCTCGAACAAGAGCATGGCTTGGCACTGCCACGTCGCTTGCAAATCGAATTCAGCCGCGCGATTCAACGCGTGACGGATGAGACGGGTCGCGAAGTCACTGCCACCGATGTTTACAGTATTTTCAACACTGAATATTTAACTCAAACCGAGCCGTGGAAGCTGATTAAGCATCGCATCACAGGCGACCCAAGTGCCGCCGAAGGCAAGCTGTTCACGATCGAGGCGGAGTTTGATGTCGGTGGCGAGCGACGCACTTTGACCGGTTCAGGCGATGGCGCGATCTCGGCGTTTGTCGACTGCCTCGGTATACCTGTGCGCATTATGGACTATCACGAACATGCCATCGGCATGGGTACAGACACGCGTGCAGCCTGTTATGTCGAAGCCCGAATCGAAGAGGGTGTGACAGGGTTCGGTGTCGGCATCGACCGCGATATCGTTACAGCGTCTTTCAAGGCTGTTCTGAGCGCATTGAATCGTCACATCAAAACCGCCTAAACGCGCTATTCTGTTTGTGCGCGAGCGCCTTCTTTTGGGCGCTCGTTTTCTTTTTGTAGTGCGACAATTTCTTCAGGCTCAAACCCAGCTGCCAGCCGCGCCTCGATATTAAAAGGCCCCTTGAGTGTTGGCGCCCGATATTGTTTTGCAAGCTCGGCATAGGTTTGAATCGGCTCACGCCCGCGTTCAGTGCACAACCAGCGATACCAATAATTACCGATCGCCACGTGCCCAATCTCATCGCGCAAAATCACATCGATGATGCCCGCTCCCTTGGCGTCACCCCCGCTCGCGAGCTTGTGGCGTACAGCGGGCGACGCATCCAAACCTCGCGCCTCCAACGTCCGAGGCACAAGCGCCAAACGGGCCAACACATCGTCTTGCGTGCGCTCAGCCATCTCCCAAAGTCCGTCATGTGCGGGAAAATCACCATAGCGATACCCCAATGTGTTTAGGTGTGACTCCAACATGTGAAAGTGCTTGGACTCCTCAATCGCGACACCTAGCCATTGCTGATAAAAAGTCTCAGGCATATCGGGAAATCGCCACACCACATCCAGCGCTAAATTAATCGCATTAAATTCAATATGCGCTAAGGCATGCAGCAAAATCGCGCGCCCTTCGAGTGTATGGACACTGCGCAGGCGCAAACCCGCAGGCGGGACAAGCTCCACAGCAGGTCGCCCCGGAATAGGCTCATGCGCCTGAAAAATACGTGCCGTATCGACCGGGGCATCTATCCCAACCTCATCCAAAAGGGTGGCCTTATCTGCCCAAGTTGTTTGTCCTAACGCCCTTAGCGCAAGTTCCCGTAGCTCAGTCACGTTTCACACAACCATTTTTTAACTCAATTGGTAATATTGCAATTATGTCTGATCTTCTCAATTCCACCCACACCACATCGCCTACTCGCATCCCCGCCGCAGCCCTTTTACCAGGCCTGCTGGGCTTGCTGCCCTTTTGGGGGCTCGCCCTCTCGACGGAGCTTTCGAGCGGTCTCGATCCATTGCTCGCCCTGATGGCATTGATCATGTACGGCGCGATCATTCTTAGCTTTGTTGGTGCGCTCTGGTGGGGGATGGCTGTCCATGCCGCACCCTCAGCACTTCGCTCTGCGATGTTTGTCTGGAGTGTTGTGCCTGCCCTGATTGGGTGGGCTGCCATCATGACCGAGCCCACCCTCGGCTTACGCATGCTGATTGGCGGCCTGGCGCTTCAGTGGGTTCTGGATGGTGTATTAATGCGTAATATGCCCAACCTCATCCCGCGCTGGGTGTTCAGACTACGCACCATGCTCACACTAGGGGCTACGAGTGCGCTCGGCTTCGCTTGGTGGCAACTAAGCTAATTTTTTACGGCTTTTTTCTCTGGCACCGCCAGCATCGTAAAACGGCAAGCGGTTGCGCCACACCTGCACTCATACTGCGCCTTCAGCTTTTTAGTCAGCTTTTCATCATCCATCACCAGACCGTAGTCATAGTTTAATTCTTCGCCGCGCTTGATATCGCGCTTGGCGACGATATAAACGCGTTTGCCACCTTTGCCCTCGGTGCTCTCACAGTTAGGCTCACATGAATGATTGATCCAGCGCGCCTCATTGCCCTCGTCATTCCCGTCAATCACCTTGCCGGAGCTCAATGAAAAAAAGAACGTGTGAAAGGGGTCTTCAGGATTTGTTGGGTGACGGCGATCTGCCTCTTTGGCACTGATCGTATTGCCACCGTACTCAATAATACGCGTACCTTCGGGAATATTGCGCGCAGCGAACACGCCGTTACCGTGCACCTTGGATCGCCTAACGATATGCCAGGGCTTTTCTGTTGTTGTCATGAATCAAACGTCAAAAAATCAGGTGCGTTTAACACCAAAACAATGCTGTGCTTCGGGAAATTTACCGCCCCGCACCTCATCGGCATATTGCTGAACAGCGTTTCGCATGATCGTATCCAAATCCGCATAACGCTTGACGAACTTGGGCACGCGATTACCGCTCAGCCCGAGCATATCATCGGTGACCAAAATCTGGCCATCGCAAGAAGGCGACGCGCCAATCCCAATCGTAGGGATGGCTACTTTTGACGTGATCTCCGCACCCAGCGCCTCAGCGACACCTTCAAGGACGACACCAAACGCGCCTGCTTTTTCAAGTGCTTGGGCGTCCGCCAAAATCCGCGCTGCTGAGTCAGGTGTTTTTCCCTGAGACAAATAACCACCCATCGTATTGACATACTGTGGCATCAGACCTACATGCGCCAGCACAGGAATACCACGACGCACTAAATACTCCACTGTCTCAGCCATCACCTCGCCGCCTTCTAGCTTGACTGCGTCGGCACCCTGGCTCAACAAGTATCCTGCGCTGCGAAATGCCTGACCCAAAGACTCTTGATAGCTACCAAAAGGCAAGTCGGCCACGATGCATGCGCGTTTAGTGCCTCGAACGACCGCCGCCGTGTGATGGCCGATCTGTTCGAGCGAAATCGACAAGGTGTTGGGCAAGCCATAGGCCACCATTGCCGTCGAGTCGCCAATCAAAATAAAGTCAACATAGTCATCAATCACGCGTGCTGTCGGCACGCTATATGCGGTCAACGCGACAATCTTACGCTGTCCTTTGCAGGCCAACAATTGCGGGACTGTCATCCGTTTTACTTCTGACTGCGCGCTCATCTTAATTCCCTATTCATTCATCTTGAGCAACTGTCGTTGCTACTTTTTTGGCCACTTTTTTTGCGACTTTTTTGACCGCTTTTTTAACCGCTTTTTTGGCCGCGGTTTTCGTCGCAGTCGTTTTTGTTGCTTTCTTGGCTGCTTTTTTCACGGCCGTTTTGGCTGCTGTTTTAGTTGCAGTTTTTGTCGCCGTTTTAGTCGCAGTTTTGCCTGTTGTTTTTGATGCTGATTTGCGGCCCGGTTTTTCAGGACGGGCTTCAAACTCAAAGCTGACCTTTCCACTCTCGCCTCGCGCGAGATACGCCTTGAATTTGCGATTTGTCCGACTTGAAACAAATCCTTCTATCAGGTCTGTTTTGCCTGTAGTCAACAACTTGGACATTTGCTCCGCGCTAATCTCTTGTTGCAAGATCACCTTGCCCGAGCGGAAGTCACAGTTACGTTCAGGGCCCACAGATTTTTCGCAGATATAACTCATGCCATGCTCAAACACCTGCGCTGAGCATTTGGGACATGCGCCCAACGGTGCGTGTCCGGAAAAATCAACGGGTTCATTTGACTCTTCATCGCGCTGACCAAAATCGAACTCTAGCTTTGAATCAGGATCAAGCTTTAAGATCGCGGCAAAAGGCCGGCCCATTTTGCTGATGAAACCCTGCATGGGACCGATGCGCTTATCCGTAATGAGCGTTTCAACTTCAGCTGGCTCAAACGTTCGTCCACCCGGATGTTTGCCGATTGAAAAGTCACAACTTGTGCACGCGTAACGGCGATAGTTTTCTTTGACGACCGCACCACACTTCGGGCACGGTGTGGACAAGGTGACATAGTCACCTGGAACAGTATCGCGATCATATTCTTTCGCGCGCTTGACGATGACTTGGGTCATTTGCGCAATTTCACGCATAAACGCATCACGCTCTAGCTCGCCCTGTTCGATCTGCTGGAGTTTGTGCTCCCACTCTCCCGTCAACTCCGGCGACGTCAGTTCTTTGACATCGAGCCCATTGAGCAACGTCATCAGCTGACGCGCTTTCGCGGTGGGGACCAAATCACGGCCTTCACGCCGCAGATATGTTTCGTTTAGTAAACCTTCGATAATTGAGGCGCGCGTCGCGGGCGTCCCGAGACCCCGAGCGGCCATCGCCTGCGCAAAGTCGTCATCGTCGACAAGCTTGCCGGCATTCTCCATCGCTGACAACAATGTGCCTTCGTTGTAGCGCGCGGGAGGTTTAGTGACCAATGCGATTGCATCGACATCTTCGGTGCGTACGGTCTCGCCTTCAACGACCGCCACCAGCGTGGCGTCTTCTTCCTGTACCTCGCGGCCATAGACAGCCAGCCAACCTGGTGAAACAAGCACTTTGCCTTCAGTTTTAAACTGATGCGCCTGCACCGTCGTGGTCCGTGTCGTCATGCGATATTCTGCTGACGGAAAGAAAATCGCCAAGAAGCGCTTGACCACTAAATCGTATAGCTTCGCCTCCGCTTCACTCAATTCTTTAGGAATTTGCAGTGTCGGAATAATCGCAAAGTGATCCGACACTTTCTTATTGTCAAAGATCCGTTTATTGGGTTTGACCCAACCATTCTTGCCAATCGTTTTAGCGTGCGGCGCCAAGTGTCGCGCGACACCCTCGCCCTCGGCAATCCCTTCAATCGTGGCACGCACCGTATTGATATAGTCTTCGGGCAAATGCTTAGAGTCCGTTCTTGGATACGTCAGCGCCTTGTGGCGCTCGTACAAGCTCTGGGCCAATGACAGCGTTGCCTTGGCGGAAAAACCGAACCGTCCGTTCGCCTCTCTCTGCAAAGACGTTAAATCAAACAGCGCAGGTGCGGCCTCGGTTTTCGGTTTGGCAACCTCTGTCACCACGCCAGGCTGAGCGCGGCATGCAGCCACCACACTTTTGGCCGCCGCCTCGACCCAAAGCCTCGACTCATGCTTGGAAGGGTCTTCGACATCTTTCTTAAACTGAGGATCAAACCAACGACCTTCATACAAGCCTGCCGCGGCGACGAAGGTCGCGCGTACTTCCCAATAATTCCGTGGCTCAAAGCGTCGGATTTTTTCTTCACGTTCAAACACAATCGCCAAGGTCGGCGTTTGCACACGGCCCACAGGCGTTTTAAAAAATCCACCATCCTTACTATTAAAGGCGGTCATGGCACGCGTACCATTGATGCCTACTAACCAATCCGCTTCAGCACGCGAACGCGCAGCCGCCTCAAGAGGCTTCATCTGGGTATCGGGACGCAAATTTTTGAAGGCGTCTCGAATCGCGTCCTGCGTCATCGACTGTAACCAGAGGCGCTGCACTGGTTTTTTCTGACCCGCATATTGTTCAATATAGCGAAAAATCAGTTCGCCCTCGCGTCCCGCGTCACATGCATTGATGAGTGCGCTGACATCCTTGCGTTTAATCAATCGCACCAACATTTTTAGGCGCTCTGCTGACTTTTTGTCGCTCGGGTTCAACTCAAACTGAGGTGGAATAACGGGCAGATGCGTGAAGCTCCATTTTCCCTTGACCGGGTCGTTGGGCGCGATCAGACTCAGCAAGTGACCGACGCTTGACGACAACACAAGGGTGTCACTTTCAAAATAGTCGCCTTCACGCGTAAAGCCTCCTAGTGCCCGAGATATATCAAGGGCAACAGAAGGTTTCTCAGCAATAATTAATGTCTTAGTCATTCTTTTCCAAAAACGGCTCTTAACAGCAACACGCAAAATCCGAACCAAAATATGGATTCAGTCTAGTGCGGATCATAAAAGCGGTGATTAATGCCGTGCAAGTTAGCACGACTCAGGCCTTGTACCCAAACGGGGATTGCCGCGGCCCAAAAGCTCCTAACATCCTCAACAGGCAAGGGGTCAAAGCCCAATGCAACCCACGCACCCTTCAAAACACCGAGTGGATCGCTTAAGTCGAGGGCTGCGGCACCATTTTGTTTAGACAACTTCTGCCCTGCATTATCCGTCACAAGAGGAACGTGCAAGTACTCTGGCCGAACCAGCCCCAACATCTCGCCCAACATCATTTGTCTCGCTGTACTACTTAATAAGTCTTCGCCACGGACCACGTGCGTCACGCCTTGTTCCGCGTCGTCGACCACAACCGCTAATTGATAGGCCCAGATCCCGTCTGCACGTCGTAAGACAAAATCTCCCACCATTTGGTTCACATTTTGCGTCATTGGCCCTAGCCAGCGATCCTGAAAGACAACCTGCGCCTCTGCTACGCGCAGCCTCCACGAGAGCGTCTGGCGTCCTTTTGGCAGCCCTGAGCGACATGTTCCAGGATAAGGGCGCTCCCCTTCAGGAAAATGTCCTTGTGTCCGCAACACCGAATCCGCGATTTCACGCCGAGTACAACCGCAGGGATAAACTAGGTTTAGCGACAAAAGAGCATCAAATGCGTGCTGATAACAACTTAATCGACGAGATTGATACAATACCTCTCCGTCCCAATGCATCCCAAGAGCCTTAAGCTGCTGCAAAATGACACGATCTGCCCCCGGTTCATTGCGAGGGGTATCCAAATCTTCCATTCTGACACGCCAAACACCATGATGTGCCTTGGCATCGAGATAGCTCGCTAGCGCCGCCACTGCAGAGCCCGCATGCAGCGGACCACTCGGACTCGGGGCGAAGCGTCCAATGTAGGCCGGCTGAACCTGGGGCAAATCAGTGCAACAGCCGGTCACCATCGTCGCGCAAGAGCTCTTCAAGAATCAAGTGGTCGACCTCTGACTCCTGACTCCACAACACCATCAACGCGATGATTTTGATCTTTTGGAGCGACACTGGACCGTCTGTCGTCGCCATGGCACGGTCAATGACGATTTCACGCAGAGCAGGAGAAAGCGCCTCTGTGGTCTCAAGAAAGGTAATAAAACCAATTGCTTGAGGGCCAAGGTGTTGTAGCTCGTAATCAGCGTAGGCGCGGAAGCCATCGCCAGGCGTCTGGGCGAGATCCACACACTGCTCAGTGGTTTCGGCCAAACCAACCAGC
>JBILJA010000009.1:0-33243 GCA_044368775.1 Burkholderiaceae bacterium | reverse complement strand
GACAGGCCTCGGGGGTGTAATAGTTCTCAAACAGGTAAACCAGGATATCGAACATGGCAGCTACGGCTCCTGTTTTAACCGGGGTCTGTCAGACCCCACGTGTGAAATAACTTTACCCTTAAATATAGAAAACAACAAACGCTATCTTAAATGACCTTAAAAATCATGCAGCAGTCGCAGGCGCCGAACGCCTGACAAACTGTGCCAATACTGCGGGTAAAGCCAACACGAGGCCGGCCAGGCCGCTTTGCCATCCAGGCGCGATAAATAACAACGCGGCCAAAGCAAAGGTCCAGCGCTCCCACGCCTTCATGTGCGTCAAAAAGTATCCTGAAAAGGCGGCGGACAAAAATACCAACCCGATCATGGCTCCGCTCAGCGTGATGAAAAACTCCTCCCACGTAAAGCCCTTGAGAACCAGCAATAAAGAGGGTGAAAAGATAAACACAAATGGCACTAACAGTTTGCTAATGCCCAACATAAATGCCGTATTCCCTGTTTTAAACGGATCACTGCCCGCCATGCCCGCCGCCGCATAAGCGGCCAAAGCAACCGGAGGCGTGAGATCCGCCAAAATGCCAAAATAAAACACAAACATATGTGCCGCGAGCGGCTGAACACCAAGCTGCACAAGCGTGGGCGCCGCGACCGTGACCATGATGATGTAGTTGGCCGTCGTCGGGATTCCGCATCCCATCAAAATACATACCAGACCTGTAATCGCCAGTGCCGCAATCAACGTCAAGGTCTGCGTATTCGCCAGAAAGTCTGGCAAAATCGCTGCCGCTGCACCTGCGATCGCCTGAGAGGCGGCGATCACAATGAAAGACACTTTAAAACCAACACCCGTCAACGTCACCACCCCAATCACGATGCCTACCGTACCTGCGGCGGCACCTACCGCCAATGCATACTTGGCTCCCGTTTCAAAGGCGTCGTAAAGATCACGCCATCGCAGACGCTGCACAGGGTTGAGCAGCCCCACAACGATACACGCCGTAATGCCGGCGAACGCGGCAAGATAAGGCGTTCGGCCACTTACGAGCACGCCAATCAACACCACCAACGGGATCAGTGTTGGCCAGCGCTTGCGAAATGACTCTTTTAACTTCGGCATCTCCTCTTCGGTCAAGCCACGCAAATTTTGACGCTTAGCCTCAAAATGCACCTGCATGAACATGCCAAAGAAATACAAAAAAGCGGGAAAGGTCGCGGCCAACGCAATATCGCGATACGGGATATTTAAAAACTCGATCATCAAAAATGCCGCAGCGCCCATGATCGGTGGCGTGATCTGCCCCCCCGTACTCGACGCCGCCTCAACACCTGCAGCAAAGTGCCGTGGATAACCCACACGAATCATCGCGGGAATCGTGAGCGAGCCCACCGTCACAGCATTAGCGATCGACGAGCCTGACAACATACCAAACATCGCCGAGCCGAACACAGAGACCTTTGCAGGCCCACCAGCATAGCGTCCTGCAATCGCTGAGGCCACATCAAGAAATAATTGACCCAGACCGATACGCGTGGCTAACACCCCAAACAATACAAAATGAAAAACATACGTGGCCACGACACCGATTGCGACACCGTACACACCTTGGCTGGTGAGATACAGGTGATTCACAATCTGTGACCAGTTATTGCCCGCATGCTTGAGCAAGCCCGGAAACTCCTGACCAAACATCGCGTAAACCATGAAAACAATCGCAATGATGGGTAGGGGCCAACCCATCGCGCGACGCGTGCCTTCGAGCAAGCCCACGATCAAGATCGTGCCCATAAAAACATCGATCTTGTCTGGGTTGCCGACCTTGAAGGCCAGCTCCTCGAAAATATAGGGGATATACAAAACCGTGAGCGCCAACGCCAGCGCGATCAACCAATCAAACAAGGGGATACCACCCGGAGACAGCCACGTCGATTTGGGCTCACGCTTATACGCCCGCTTGTTAAAACCAAACACCAAAAAAATCAGGCTCAACACAAAAGCAAGGTGCACCCCGCGATGTGTCGACTCCCGCAACAAACCAAAGCCCGCTGTGTAATAGTGAAAGATTGACAGCGACACCAACAGGATGGAAACAATCCAGGTCGCGCTCGCGGCAAGCGGACGAAACCGTATTTCGGGATCAAATTGTTCTGTTAGTGCTTGGGCTTTCTTTTCATCTAATTGCATAACGGACTCGTGATAAACGGATGATCGTGACGATCAAAATAAAAGGCGGTGTTTCGCATACGCGCTCACCGCCTTAGGCACTTAAAATTCTCATCGGGTGTCGCGTGCATCAAGCGCATGACACCTTAGCCTCTTATTTCAATAGGCCTTTTTCTTTGTAAAACTTCTCTGCACCAGGATGAAAGGGAATGCCTGCGCCCATGACGGCATTAGACAGAGTAATCATCTTGCCTTTGGAATGACCGGCGGCTAGCGCCTTTTGAGCAGCATCAGAGTAAACCGCCTTCACGATTTCATAAACAACCGCTTCAGGTTGCTTCGCAGACGTGATCCACTGAGCATTCACAGCGATGGTTTTGATTTCACCAACGCCTTGATATGTGCCCGCAGGAATCACATCGGGTGTGAAAAAGCGCTGTGTCGAACGCAACTTGTCGATTTCAGGACCGGCGATTGAAACCAACTCTACGCCTGCACCGCTTGAAACAAGCTCAGCAACCGCGGCAACGGGTGCGCCCGCCACGATAAAGAAGGCATCCAAGCCACCGTCCTTCATTTTGTCACCGGCCTGGTTGGGCTTCATGTATTCGGCCTTGACGTCCTTGTCTGTCATGCCATAAGCACCCATGATCAACCGCACATCGACCAAGGTGCCTGAACCAGGCTCGTCCATGGAGACACGCTTGCCGCGCAAATCGGCGACGGATTTAATCCCCGAGCCTTTACGTACGACTAAATGGATGCTTTCAGGATAAAGCGTTGCGATCAGTCTCAGGTCTGTTGCCTTGGTCTTGCCCGCAAATGTGCCCGTGCCTGAAAATGCCCAGTACGCGACATCCGACTGACTAAAACCAGACTCAAGCGAGCCGCCCACGATACCGTTGACGTTTGCGACCGATCCATTGCTGGCGACCGCAGAAGCAATGAGCTTTCCTGGCTGTGTGACGAGGTTAGCGATCATGCCGCCCACCGGGTAGTACGTTCCTGCCGTGCCGCCCGTACCAATACGGAAAAACTGCTGCGCCTGCGCGGGGGCTGCAACAGCAGCTACGAGCGCGGCAGCGCCTAAAACTTTAGCTAGAGATTTTAAAAACATAACGTTACTCCCTGATTAAATAATCGGACGACAACAACATCATTTTAGCGGGTACTTTTGAATGCTAATTGTAAGCTTGTGAAACATTCTTGAACCTTACGCGAGCGCAATCAATGTAACCCCTTCACTGACCTGCTCTCCGACGCCAAAATACACCTCTTTAACGACCCCTTCGGCAGGCGCTATCACAGCGTGTTCCATTTTCATGGCTTCCATGACCAACAGAGCATCACCCTTTTTTACCCTCTGACCCGCACGTACGTTCACCGCGATAATCTTCCCAGGCATCGGCGCCGTCAGCCCTGCGCCCAAGGCGGTATCCCCTTTTATACCCTGTTCCAGAGGATCTTGGAAGAACAATACTGAGTGGTTGCCCTCGACAAACACGTCCGCGCGTGAGCCTTGTATTATCACCGTCGCAGTCCGACGGGTTTCAGAAACCGTCAACGTCACCCGATACGCGCCATCTGATGCGCGCTGACTGGTCCAGCAAAGATCGTGAAGGCGTCCATCAATATCCAGGCGCGGGTGGTGAGCCTCATGAAACAACCGTACTATCCTCAGCTCGTCTCCATCATCCCAAACAAACGTGCGACGATAATCATCATTCAGTCGCCAGCCATCTCTGATTGACCAGGGATCAAGCAACCTTGCCTGTTGCGCTGAGCCAGATCCTTCTATCAACGCGACCACTGCAAAAGCCAACACATGGTCTGGCGCAGGCGTTGGTTCAGGGAATAAAACCTCCCGGCGACGTTCGATCAAGCCTGTATCCAAGTCTGAATGAGCAAACGCCTCGTCGCGCATGAGTCGAGACAAAAACGCCACATTCGTATGAACACCCGCGACCTGTGTGCGCGCGAGTGCCTGCAGCATCCGCTGACGCGCCTGCTCGCGCGTCGCCCCATGAACAATCAACTTTGCAATCATCGGATCGTAATAAGTCGAAATTTCATCGCCACATCGGACTCCAGAATCGACGCGTACCTCGCCGTTTATAAAGGCGACATGATCAGGCAGCTGCAAATGCCTCAACTTACCTACAGACGGCAAAAATCCTTTCTCTGTATTTTCAGCATAAATACGCACCTCAATGGCATGGCCCACCTGTTGAATCTGGTCTTGCGTCAACGGCAGGGGTTCGCCAGCAGCCACGCGCAACTGCCACTCCACCAGATCAAGTCCTGTGATCATTTCAGTCACAGGATGCTCAACCTGAAGACGCGTATTCATCTCCATAAAATAAAACTTTCCATTCGGCTCGACAATAAACTCGACCGTTCCCGCACCGACATAATTCACTGCGCGCGCGGCAGCCACCGCTGCCTCACCCATTTCACGCCGCATGTCTTCTGACATATTCGGCGCAGGCGCCTCTTCGATCACTTTCTGATGTCGTCTCTGTATGGAGCAATCCCTTTCAAACAGATAAATACATTGGCCGAACGTATCGGCAAACACCTGTATCTCGATATGTCGCGGTTTCTGCAAATACCGCTCAATCAGCACACGGTCATCGCCAAAACTCGCCAGCGACTCTCGCTGACAAGAGGTCAGCGCGGCATCGAAATCTGCGCTCGACTCCACCACTCGCATGCCCTTGCCACCACCGCCCGCACTCGCTTTAATTAATACTGGATAGCCGATGCTCTCGGCCTGCTCGCGCAAAAACTGTGCCTCTTGCTTTTCCCCGTGATATCCCGGAACAAGTGGCACACCCGCTTTTGTCATTAAATTTTTTGCCGCTGACTTGCTTCCCATCTCAGCAATGGCCGCAGGAGGAGGTCCTATAAACGTCACGCCCTCTTGTGCACAAGCCTTTGCAAAGTCTTCATTCTCTGATAAAAATCCATAACCAGGATGGATTGCCTGCGCTCCGTGCTCACGTGCAACATCCAAAATCGATTTGCTTTTTAAATAGCTTTCCTTCGCTGGCGCGTTTCCAATCCGTACGGCGATATCGCAACTCGCAACATGCTTGGCTTGTGCGTCCGCATCCGAGTAGACCGCGATTGTTTTTATGCCAAGCTTACGCGCTGTTGACGCGATACGACATGCGATTTCGCCACGATTGGCGATGAGTATTGTTGTAAACACGTTTTATTCCTGTGTATGCAATTACATACGAAAGACGCCAAAACGCGTCTCTGGTATTTCGGCATTCAGCGCCGCGGACAAAGCCAATCCCAAGATCCTGCGTGTGTCCGCAGGTTTAATCACACCATCGTCCCACAACCTCGCGCTGGCATAAAAGGGATGTCCTTCTCTCTCGAACTGATCCAAAATCGGGGCTTTGAAAGCCTGCTCTTGCTCTATCGACCATGCTTGACCTTTGGCTTCGACGCCCTCTCTGCGAATCGTCGCCAACACACTCGCAGCCTGCTCACCGCCCATCACAGAAATACGGGCATTGGGCCACATAAAAAGAAACCTAGGTGAATACGCTCTGCCACACATTCCATAGTTACCTGCGCCAAACGAGCCTCCAATAATCACCGTCAATTTCGGTACTGCCGCGGTAGCGACTGCTGTGACCAGCTTCGCTCCATGACGCGCGATTCCTTCATTTTCATATTTACGGCCCACCATGAATCCAGTGATATTTTGTAAAAATATGAGCGGGATTTTTCTTTGTGCACACAACTCGATGAAATGCGCGCCTTTTTGTGCTGATTCGGAAAACAAAATGCCATTATTCGCGATGACCCCGACAGGCATGCCATGTAAATGCGCAAAGCCCGTGACCAGGGTTGTTCCGTAGCGGGCTTTAAATTCCTCAAACTCTGAACCATCCACCAACCGCGCAATAATCTCCCTCACGTCGTAGGATTTACGCGTGTCTGCCGGGATGATGCCATTCAACTCCTCGGCCTGATAAAGAGGTTCGCGCGTTTCACGTAGCAGCAATTGTCGAGGCTTTTGGTGATTTAAATGTCCCACTGCTTTGCGCGCGAGTTGTAACGCGTGATGATCATTTGCGGCGAGATGATCTGCGACGCCTGACAATCTCGTATGGACATCTCCTCCACCCAGATCTTCGGCGCTGACTTGTTCACCCGTTGCTGCTT
This sequence comes from Burkholderiaceae bacterium, assembly GCA_044368775.1. Taxonomy (GTDB): domain Bacteria; phylum Pseudomonadota; class Gammaproteobacteria; order Burkholderiales; family Burkholderiaceae_B; genus Zwartia. The sequence continues at coordinate 26,897 of JBILJA010000009.1, read as the reverse complement.
TGACTAACGGGGGTCCACCCAAAAAGATTGTGCCTTGATCTCGCACGATGATGGACTCATCACTCATTGCCGGTACATATGCGCCCCCTGCTGTACATGAGCCCATGACAACCGCAATCTGCGCAATACCTTGTGCCGACATGTTCGCTTGATTAAAAAATATGCGTCCAAAGTGATCCCTATCCGCAAACACCTCCTCTTGCTGTGGCAAATTTGCGCCACCAGAGTCGACCAAATAGATGCATGGCAGATGGTTTTGCGAGGCGATTTCCTGTGCGCGCAAATGTTTCTTGACGGTCATGGGGTAGTACGTCCCGCCCTTGACGGTCGCGTCGTTACAGACGATGACACACTCGATGCCCGAGACTCGTCCTATGCCTGTGATGATCCCCGCACCAGGCGCCTCATCGTTGTACATGCCATACGCCGCGAGCGGCGAAAACTCTAGAAAAGGCGTTCCAGGATCGAGCAGTTGTTCCACGCGCTCTCGTGGCAACAACTTGCCGCGATCAAGGTGTTTTTGGCGCGCAGCCTCAGATCCCCCTTGAGAGATTTTGTCCAGCGCGGCCTTAAGCACGGCGATTTTTTCCCGCATCGCGCTTGCATTGCTTGCAAACTCGGCCGAGCGACCATTTATTTTCGACTCGATAATCGGCATGACAAAGCTCTCAAAAAATACACGTTCACATTTAGGCTAACCTTAGCGTAAATTATGATGGTACGAACAAACCGTCAAGCTTGGAGACAACAAAACATGAACCCGCTCGAGCATCAACTGCAATATCCCTTTGCAGACACCTTGCCCGAACCAGGCAAAACCATGGAGCTCGCGCCAGGCGTGCGCTGGATTCGCATGCCACTGCCTTTCGCGCTTGACCACATCAATCTTTGGCTCTTGCGTGACAAGATCGACGGCAAAGAAGGCTGGTCGATTATCGACTGCGGCATCAGCCGCGACGAGGTCAAAGTCCTCTGGGAGGACATTTTCGCCACACAGCTTGAGGGACTCCCCGTTCTTCGAATCATCGTCACTCATATGCATCCAGACCATGTCGGTCTGGCAAGCTGGCTGTGTGAGCGCTGGCATGCACCTCTTCATATGAGCATGACAGACTACATGACCGCCAAGCTTTGGACAGTCGGGCAAGGCACGGGTGCCACCGGCGGCGAAAGCGCCGCACTGCATCTGGGCCGCCATGGCATGACTGACCCCGAGTCGCTGGCTCAGATCCGCGCCCGCGCGTCCTACTATCCCAATCTCGTCCCGAATATGCCCGCCTCCTATGCGAGAATTTTGGATGGTCAATCCATCCATATTGGCGGATCGGATTGGCAAGCAATCGTGGGATACGGTCACGCACCCGAACACATCTCCCTATTTTGTCCGGATAAAAATGTCCTCATTTCAGGCGACATGGTGCTCCCGCGTATTTCAACCAATGTCAGCGTGTTTGACTATGAGCCTCTTGGCAATCCACTGCCGCTGTATTTAAACTCGCTGAATCACTTCCAACATCTTCCGGCAGACACACTGGTCTTGCCTTCCCATGGCAAACCCTTTAAAGGCCTCCACGAGCGCATCGCTCAACAACACGAACACCATGCCGACAGACTCGCGGAGGTGCTCGAAGCCTGTGTCACACCGCAGTCAACCACCGATATCCTGCCCGTCCTTTTTAAGCGTAAGTTAGACTTACACCAAACCACCTTCGCAATGGGTGAGGCCATCGCGCACTTGCATGCTCTATATTTTGAGGGCAAGCTCTCGCGAGAACTTTGCGCAGATGGCATTATTCGTTTCGTCAGAACCTAAAGGACGTGCCTTGACCACTCATCATCTAGATACCCGACTACTCCATATCGGTAGCGCCCCCTTTGACCCCGAGACAGGCACCGCTCCAGTCAGTCTACCTTCCATGCGCACCAGTACGGTCCGTTTTGAAAACTTGGCCGCCCTTGATCGAGCGATGACGCGCCGACTGGCCGGCGAGCGCGCCATCACCTATGGTCGCTCCGGGATGGACACACACCGGGCACTCGAAGATGTGTTTATGCAGCTTGAAGGTGGGAGCTATTGCGTGCTCGCACCCTCTGGCATGGCGGCCATTAACATCGCTTTTCTGGGCTTGCTTCAAACAGGCGACCATGTCCTGGTGGCCGATTGTGTATACGGTCCCGTACGAAATCTTGACCGTGCCTTGCTTAAAGGCTTCGGGATTTCAGTGACCTACTTTTCCGCCGAACGAGACGATATTGCTCAACTCGTTCAACCCAATACAAAAATGATTTATGTCGAGTCCCCCGGCTCGTTGCTCTACGAAATGCTCGATATGCCCGCGCTTGCCTCTCAAGCCAAAGCGCACGGCCTGATCCTCGCCACCGATAACACCTGGGGCTCTGGCTACATCTATCGACCACTCATGCTTGGCGCGGATGTCTCCATCGTAGCCGGCACCAAATACATTGCGGGACACTCTGACGTGATGCTTGGCGCTGTCGTAGTCAAGGATCAAAAACTTGCCGCACGTATTCATTCGGCTCAATATGCGATGGGTAATTCTGTGAGTGCAGATGATGCATGGCTTGCCTTACGTGGGGTAAAAACCATGGCTGTGCGCATGCCTCAGCACGCGCGCAACGCACTCGAAGTCTGCAAGTTTCTGGCCGCTCAACCAGCGGTTTTAAACATCTACCATCCCGCGTGGCACAAAGACGCAGGCCATGCGCTATGGCAACGAGACTGCTCGGGCTCAAACGGCATGCTTTCCATCGAGCTTAATTGCACACCAGAAGCCGCCAAGCCTTTCGTCGACGCACTTGAACTGTTTGGCATCGGTTTTTCCTGGGGCGGCTATGAAAGCCTCGTGCAATGGGTCGAGCCAGGCAGCCTATCCTCGCATCAGTACTGGAAACACCACGAACACGCGCTCATTCGTTTGCATATCGGTCTTGAATCAGTTGATGATTTAACCGCCGATTTGAAACAAGCCTTGGCGAAAATCAAAAAGTAACGGGAGACCTTGTATGTCTAAAGACAAAGGCTATATCTTTGTTGAGCTTGAAGTTCATGACATGGACAATTTCAAGGCGCATTATCAACCTCGATCAACCGCAGCTGTCGCCGCCTTTAACGGCCGCTTTGTGATGCGAGGAGGTGAAGTCACCGTTAAAAACGGCCCTGAGGATTCTCGCCGGCGCGTCTTGCTAGAGTTTGACCGCTACGAAGACGCGCTCGCGTTCTACGACTCAGCGCTCTACCAAGAAGCCAAGCTTCATCGTGACAAGTACGCGCACGCGCACACGTTCTACATCATGCGAGGAACGTAAAAAAGCCGCTGTTTTAATCAGCGGCCTTTCAATAAAAAAGGTCTGGCTCAGCGAGCCTGCTCTTTATTTACCCCTGACCTGACGAATCAAATCACTCGCCACGTCCAGCGTCTGCTGATACCCACCTGCCTCTGTAGGCGAGGTCACAAAACGCCCACCCACAGACACCGAGGGAGTTCCTTGGATACGATACGCCGTCACAAGCTGATCTGCACGATTCGCTTTCGATGAAACACCAAAAGACTCATACGCCGCTTCAAACTTCTCGGCGTCCACGCCTTGTGTCGTTATCCAGCCCTTAATTTCTGCTTTTGTGAATAAGCGCTTTTTTTCCTGGTGGATTGCTTTGAAAACCTTGGGATGCAAATCGATACGGTTTAAGGCCTCGAGGGCATAATACAAGCGCTGCAAAGGCTTCATGCCTGCATTGAAAGCAACCGGTACGCCACGCACCACCACGTCGGCAGATTGCACTTTGATCCATTTTTCCATCAATGGCTCTATCGCCGCACAGTGTCCGCAGCCATAGGAAAAGAACTCGAGCACTTCTACTTTACCCGGCTCCGATGCTTGGGCAGGGGTCACCTCAATAAATTTTCCCTTTGCGACGGCTGCGCCTTGTGCAACGCTCCCCGCCGAAAACATCAAGCTCGACACTGCAAACAACAGTACAGCGAAACGTGAAAAGATTTTTTGTGTCATAGCGGTTCGTCCTGAGTGTGCAAATACTTTACTGCCGGACAACGGCAGTTGGGATTTTTTCCTGACCGAGTCGAATGCGCGTTTGATTCATATCATCGATGCGCGCAAATGGTCCGACACGCACGCGATTGACCTGCAAACCATTAACCTCGGCACGCTGAATTTCAACGGGCATACCCATCAAAATTATTTTTGCGCGCAGGGCTTCGGCATCCTCGAGTACCCTAAAAGAACCCACCTGCAAATAATAAGGTCCACTCGCCTTTGGCGGCGTTGAAGAGGCGTCATTTGCGGGAGGCAGCGACGCGGCCGGGGCAGGTTGCGATGGTCGAGAAGCAGCGTTCGGCGCTGGCGTCAAGGTCGCAATCAGCGAACCCAAAGCATCCCCTCCTTTATTCGTTGCCCCTGCTCCATACGGCGCACCTTGACCTGTGCCGGTCACGCTCGCCTGACCGGTCGGCTGATCGGGGGAGCTCGGTGCTGTGACAGGTCCGACCTCTCGACCTCCTAGAGCAGCATTAGGATCGGGTGCATTTCTTGGATCAGGCGAGCCTGGAGCGTCTGGTGAACGACTGGCTTTATCCATAAAAGGCATTGGTGCCTTAAGCACGTAGTACGCAACACCCGCAGCTAATCCCAAGCCGATTAATAAGCCTGCGAGCACACCGTACATCGTGCTACCACCGGATGATTTGCGTTTTGCCATATTCAGATCTTACATCCGTTCTGGCGCCGAAACGCCTAAAAGCTCAAGACCATTCGCGATCACTTGGCGAGTCGCATCCGCCAAACGCAAACGCGCGTGTTTAAGGGCAATATCGTCGACCAGCACGCGCTCTGCGTTGTACCAAGCATGAAAATCAGAAGCACAGTCACGTAACCAAAAGGCGACCAAATGCGGAGATAGTTCAGCGGCCGCCTGCGTCACCAGTGCTGGAAACTCCGCCAGCCGCTGCATTAAGGCAAGCTCGGAGGGCGCCACTAACAAGGCCGTTGATGCCGCATGCAATTCAGCAGTATTTAAGCCTGCTGTCGCCAGCATCGAGCAAATCCTTGCATGCGCATACTGAATGTAATAAACCGGATTCTCTTCACTCTGTGAGCGCGCTAAGTCCACGTCAAACACAAACTCGGTATCGGCGCGTCGCTGAATCAAAAAGAAACGAACAGCATCGCGTCCAACCCATTCAATTAAGTCCCGCAAGGTGACGTAACTTCCCGCGCGCTTTGAAATTTTTACCTCTTCGCCACCCCGCACCACCTTGACCATTTTGTGCAAAATGTAGGAGGGGTACTCCGCAGGAATCCCCAACGACAAGGCTTGCAACCCGGCGCGCACGCGCGCAACTGTTCCATGATGATCGCTGCCCTGAATATTGATCGCACGCGTAAAACCACGCTGCCATTTCGTGACGTGGTAAGCGACATCCGGGACAAAGTATGTATAACCACCTTCGGATTTGCGCATCACACGGTCTTTATCATCGCCCGTGCCAAGCTCCGTCGTGCGCAACCATAACGCGCCTTCGCTTTCGTAGGTATGGCCGCTCGCGATCAACTGATTAACCGTATCCTCCACACGACCCGAAGTATAGAGGGAACTCTCTAAGTAATAATGATCAAAAGCAAGGCCAAAAGCCTGCAAGTCCAAATCCTGCTCTCGACGCAAATATGTCACAGCAAAACGGCGAATATTGTCGAGATCACTCAAGTCACCATTCGCCAATACGGGCTCGCCGTCGCTGGCACTCACGGTCGCTTTGGCTGAAAAGTCTCGGGCGACATCTGCGATGTAATCTCCGCGATAACCATCTGCGGGGTACTGTGGCGAATCAGGCTCGATGCCCTGACCTCGCGCCTGCACACTGATCGCCAGATTTTGGATCTGATTGCCTGCATCGTTGTAATAAAACTCTCGACTCACCTCAAAACCACTGGCATCAAACAAGCGACACAATGCGTCACCCAACGCCGCCTGACGCGCGTGACCCACATGCAAAGGCCCCGTAGGATTGGCCGATACAAATTCCACCAACACTTTTTGCGCTTTGCGTGGCGCGCGACCAAATGCTTGGCCTTGTTGAGCAATCGATGCCATAACTGCGGTACGTGCGGTGTGTGTCAAACGAAAGTTTATAAATCCTGGTCCGGCAAGCTCCGCCTGGTCAATCAAACTGCGTGCTTGAGGGTCTGCCATCAGCACCGCTAGAATTGCCTCGGCAAGCTCGCGGGGATTACGTTTGGCCGGTTTTGCCAATTGCATGGCGACATTTGTCGCTAAGTCACCATGTGCCGCAACCTTGGGGCGTTCGAGCAAAATAGAAGGCGTTGCATCGGGCAACAATGCGGTCACCGCAGCCTGGATACGGGAAATAAGTGTGTTTTGTTGCTCGAGGAGCATGGGCGTGGACAGTAGCAATGAGAAGAGTCAAATCATAGCCTGAATTATGTGCGGACCTACAGTTTCACGACCGTCATCACCCCGTGTCCCTTATCACTTAAGGGGTAGTACTATGGACACACGCCAAACATTCAGCGGTCAACAAGGGAGGCCTTTATGCTTGTTACCTTTAGTAGTAAAGCCGGCTCAGATATTTTAATGTTGGCGCAACATGCCAAACCATTACTGACGATCATTGGAAAAACCGATGACAAAGACTTGCTAACGCGTGGTGTTTTTATGCCTGAGCAACTCGACGCCGCTATTTTTAGTCTTGAGCACGCTATTGCGGCAGAGCCTAACCAACATCCAGAGAAAGATGAAGATGAGGACAGCGATTTGCCCAAAGATGCATTGGCGCTGCCCGTTGGCCTGAAACAACGCTCTTTTCCTCTTTTGGACTTGCTCAAGCGCGCGCGCGCTCAACGCGTGCCGGTCATGTGGGAAGCAGGCGCGGGCTGGTAACGCCCTTGGTGCTAATAGGCTCGCTCGAACAACGCTTTAAAGTCTGCAACCGTCGTGTGGCGCGGGTTCCATCGGTTGTAATTGGCGGCCAAACATTGCTCAGACATTTCAGCAAACGTATCTGGCGTCGCGCCCACATCTCGCAAGCGCGCAGGTATACCCAGATCCGCACAGAGTTGACGAATAGCCTCAACGGCCGCCTGTGCGGCATCCAAGGTAGGCAGGCGCTCGACCGGTCGACCCATCGCAACCGCGACGCGTGCAAACTTTTCAGGACTCGCGAGCATATTGAACTGTGCCACGTGAGGCAAACATACCGCGTTAGACAGGCCATGAGACAAATGAAAGCGTGCGCCAACGAACCGGGCCATGCAGTGCACATTACCTAAGCCCGTCTGCCCAAATGTAATGCCTGCCAAAGCCGAGCCCACCAACATATTGAGTCCCGCTTCTAGATTTTCACGATTTGCGACAAACGGCCTAATGTTTGCCGAGAGCAATTCGATTGCCTGCACATTAATCGCATCGGTCATGAGATTAGCTTGACGGGAAACATACGACTCAAACGCATGCACAAAGGCATCAATGCCTGAATGCGCAGCCACAGATCCCGGAACCGTTTGCAGGGCCAGCGGATCCAAAATAGCGAACGCGGCGGGATTCAATGATGCGTGCCGTATCGACATCTTGAGATTTTTTTCGGTATCCGAAATCACACAAGAACCCGAAACTTCCGAACCTGTTCCTGCTGTCGTGGGAATGGCGATTAAAGGAAGAGGCGCGCGAGCAAATTTTTCAATGCCTTCATAGTCGTGGATCCGACCGCCATTTGTCGCCAAAATTCCAACCGCCTTGGCGACATCTATGGTGCTACCACCACCGATCGCTAACAAAACGGTCGACTTATGTCCTTGGCAAACGGCATACGCTTTTTCTACTGTATGTGCACTCGGATCGGGTTCGATTTCCGTAAAGGTAGCGATCTCGACGCCCTCGGCCATCAGCAGCTTTTTGATATGCGTAAAAAAGTCGCTTTCAACCAACGCACCATCTAGCGCGATAAACAAACGTTGACATTGAAGCTTGCGGACGATTTCAGAGATTTTTTTATAAGACCCTTCGCCCATATAGAGGGTCGTCGGGCACAAAAAGCTTGAAATCGTCATCGCGCGCTAACCAATTTTGTTATACGTCCAGATTCGCTGCTTGCAATGCATGCGTTTCAATAAAAGCGCGGCGCGGCTCGACATTGTCACCCATGAGTGTGGTGAAAATCTCATCTGCGGCGAGCGCATCCTCGATCTGCACACGCAACAAGCGACGCACCTTAGGATCCATCGTGGTTTCCCACAGTTGCTCTGGATTCATCTCGCCTAAGCCCTTGTAACGCTGCTTGCTGACATTGCGATCCGCCTCGCTACGCAACCATTGCATCGCTTCGCGGAAATCCGCCACCATAGATTCTTTGCGTTTCTCACCCTCGCCGCGTGCCACGACAGCACCCTTGCCGACCAAGCCTTGAAAGGTCGCCGCCGCGCGAGCCAACACTCCGTAATCCGCGCCATTCACAAAATCTGCATCCAACACGGTGACGCGCACATTGCCATGATGCTTGCGGCGAACAATCAAACGGAATTTTTCTGAGCCTTGGTGATATTCGGAAACAACATCCACCTGATTTGGTAGCAAGGGATCTTCGAGCGCTGCCTGCAACCGCTTGGCAGATGCCGCCGCGTTTTCGGTTGAGTCAAGTTCAACGGTCGCACCACCAACGATCGCTGACAACGTCGACTCATCCATAAATCGGCTCAGTCTCGCAATCACGCCATCCGCCATCACATACTGCTTTGCCAACTCCGCAAGCGCATCACCTTTAATGGCCTCTGCACCCGCCTGAGGCACAAGCGAAGCCTCCTTTAACGACACCTGCAACATATAACTGGCTTCTTCTACCTCGTCTTTCAGGTACCGCTCATCTTTGCCTGACTTCACTTTATAAAGAGGTGGCTGAGCAATATAGATATATCCGCGCTGAACCAGCTCGGGCATTTGACGATACAACAACGTCAGGAGCAACGTTCGAATGTGCGCGCCGTCAACGTCCGCGTCGGTCATGATAATGATGCGGTGATAGCGCAATTTATCCACATTAAAGTCAGGGCCTATGCTCGTACCCAATGCTGTAATAAGCGTCGTGATTTGCTCGCTTGCGATCAATTTGTCGAATCGTGCTTTTTCAACGTTCAACACCTTACCGCGCAAAGGCAAAATCGCCTGAAATTTTCGATCACGCCCCTGTTTGGCGGAGCCTCCCGCAGAGTCACCCTCGACGATATAAAGTTCACACAATGCGGGATCTTTTTCTTGACAATCTGCAAGCTTACCTGGCAAGCCCGCACCTTCGAGCACGCTTTTACGGCGCGTCATTTCGCGTGCTTTGCGCGCCGCTTCGCGCGCACGCGCGGCCTCTACGACTTTTGAGCACAAAGCTTTTGCATCGATCGGGTTTTCCAACAGCCACGACTCGAGCGTACGTGCTACGGCCTCTTCTACCGCAGGTCGCACTTCACTCGAAACCAGTTTGTCTTTCGTCTGACTACTGAACTTAGGCTCGGGCACCTTGACGGACAGCACACACGTCAAGCCTTCACGCATATCATCGCCCGTTGTTTCAACTTTGGCGCGCTTGGCGAGTTCGTTATCCCCAATGTATTTGTTCAAGATTCGCGTCATTGCTGCGCGCAAACCGGTCAGGTGCGTACCACCATCGCGTTGTGGAATGTTATTAGTAAAACATAGCACCTGCTCGTTGTAGCCGTCGTTCCACTGCATCGCGACCTCAACACCGACGAGTGTCCCGCCCGCATTGGATTCTGTACTGACAGAAAATACGTTTGGATGCAACACCGTCTTGGAGCGATTGATGTACTCGACAAAGCCCTTAACACCGCCCAAAAACGCGAAATTTTCTTCTTTGCCCTGGCGTTGATCAATCAGTCTGATTTTGACGCCATTATTTAAAAACGAAAGTTCACGCAGACGCTTAGACAGAATCTCGTAGTGATACTCGACATTATTAAAAATCGTCGTATCGGCCAGAAAATGAACCTCTGTTCCACGCTTTTCTGTTTTGCCCGTAACGGTCAAAGGCTGAACACGTTCGCCCTGGCGAAACTCCATCTCATGAACTTGGCCATTGCGTCGAATCGTCAAGCGCAGCCAAGAAGATAGCGCGTTGACGCAAGAGACGCCGACGCCATGAAGACCGCCAGAAACCTTATAGGAGTTTTGGTCAAATTTTCCTCCCGCATGCAACTCTGTCAGCACGATTTCTGCTGCGCTGCGTCCAAACTCATCATCCTTATGAATGTCTGTTGGAATGCCGCGGCCGTTATCCGTCACTGAAATGGAGTTATCGCCATGGATTGTGACTACGATGTCGTCACAATGACCCGCCAACGCTTCGTCGATCGCGTTATCAACGACCTCAAACACCATGTGATGCAGACCTGTGCCATCAGACGTATCACCGATATACATACCCGGACGCTTGCGCACAGCCTCCAGACCTTTGAGCATCTTGATCGAGTCTGCGCCATAGGCATCAAGATCTTCGGGGGATTGATCTGGTACTTGATTGTTATCTGACATATTTAGATCCGCATTGGCATGACGACGTACTTAAACGATTCGTCATCGTGCAAAGTAATAAGGGCTGAAGCGTTCGCATCGGGCATGATTGACCAGCGAATCGTTTCGGCTTTGACGTTGGCCAGAAAGTCCAGCAAATAGCTCACGTTGAAACCAACGTCCAGAGCTTCGTGACCATAATCAATATCAATTTCTTCTTGTGCTTCTTCTTGCTCGGCATTGGTCGAGGAGATTTTCAGCACGTGCTGATTTAATTGAAGTCGGACACTTCTAAACTTATCCGTCGTCAAAATTGCCGCGCGCTGAAGACTGCCTAGGAGTACTTCGCGAGAGACATCGAAGTGGCGGGTGTAATTTGTTGGAATGACACGATTGAAGTCAGGAAACTTCCCTTCTACCAATTTTGATACCAGTTCAACATGTCCGAATGAGAAGCGTATTTGGCCTGCCGCAACATCGATCGTCACGGGTTCTTCGCTATCATCTAAAAGGCGCTGCATTTCCAGCACTGTTTTGCGTGGAATAATGACCTCATGCTTGAGCGCGACGCCTTCGACCGGCGTGGAGCTGTGCGCCAAGCGATGTCCGTCAGTCGCGACTGCGCGCAAGAGACCGGGCTCAAAGACCATCAACATTCCATTCAAGTAATAACGAATGTCTTGTTGCGCCATCGCAAAATGCACCATATTAAAAAGGTGCTTCAACGTTTTACGCGTCATCGTGATTGACACATCCCAGCGATCTGGCTGGGTCATTGTCGGAAACTCGGTCGCGGCAAGTGTCTGTAAAGAAAAACGGCTTTTACCTGACTGAATCGCGAGTTTTCCACTTGCTGTGGATAACTTAACGTCTCCCGTGTCCGGCAACGCACGCAAAATATCCACGAACTTGCGCGCCGCAACAGTCAGGGACTCTGTGTCTTGCCCGACTCCGAAGTTCGCATGCGTCGTAATCTGAACCTCGAGATCCGTCGCGATGAATGAAACCCGATCTGCCTCTTTGCGCAACAATATGTTTGCCAAAATTGGCAAAGTATGTCTGCGCTCAACGATTCCGGCGACGGTCGATAACGGCTTGATAAGCGCGTCACGGGGGGTTTGTACAAGTTGCATGAATTATCCCTTTAGAGTTTGTTCGAGCACATGCAGCGTATGGTTAAGGTCTGCTTGTTTCGCACGCAAATCGGTAATTTTCCTCACCGCGTGTAAAACGGTTGTGTGATCTCGCCCACCAAACATATCTCCAATGTCTGGCAAACTTTTTTGCGTCAGTTCTTTTGCTAAGTACATCGCAACCTGTCGCGGCATTGCGATGTTGGCAGGCCGTCGCTTAGAGTACATATCGGCGACTTTAATTTTATAAAAATCAGCTACTGTCTTTTGTATGTTTTCTACCGTGACTTGTCCGCTTGACACAGAAAGCAGATCTTTCAACGCATCCTTACAAATGTCGACATTGGCCACATCTCTGCCATGAAATCTTGCGTACGCAACGACCTTTTTTAAAGCACCCTCAAGCTCTCGCACGTTGCTGCGCAAATGTTTCGCTATGAAAAAAGCGACCTCTTCGGGCATGGTGAGGCCCTCTTGTTCTGCTTTTCGCAACAAAATTGCAACGCGCATTTCAAGCTCAGGCGGCTCGATGGCGACCGTCAAGCCAGAATCAAACCTTGAGATCAACCGGCTATCAATGCCAGCCAGCTCTTTGGGGTATGTGTCGCTCGTAATGATAATTTGCTTGCGTTGAGCAACCATTGCTTCAAAAGCGTAAAAGAACTCTTCTTGGGTTCGGTTTTTACCTGAAAAGAATTGGATATCGTCTATTAGCAAGAGGTCTAAAGAGTGGTAATAACGCTTAAAGTCATCAAAGGCTTTGCGTTGATACGCTTTAACGACATCCGAGACGTATTGATCAGCATGAACGTATCGCACTCTCACGCTGTGACCGGCAGCAACCATTGCATTGCCTATCGCATGAATAAGGTGTGTTTTTCCCAGACCTACGCCGCCGTATAAAAAAAGCGGGTTGTAAGAGGTTCCGGGATTTTCAGCAACCTGAAGTGCGGCAGCTCGAGCAAGTTGATTCGCCTTTCCCGTTACAAAGTTATCAAACGTTAAGTCAATGTTAAGCCTTGATTTATCATCTACCGGGGTGACGGTCGCCGCGATCCGCGTGACTTCTTGAACAGCATTTGTTTCAGCTTGTTTGAAGTTCGCTGTTTTGGTGGCTTCCGCTTGATTCGCGTGAGCTGTACTAATCGGGCTGTTACTTATTGATGCACGTGGTCGTTCAGTTGGCGTTACGGGCAATTCAAATAGGACTTGTACAGGCTGAGCAAACCACGTCGATGCAAATGCCTCTATTTGTTGTGAGAAGTTTTTCTTTACCCAATCCAATTTAAATCTGTTTGGCGCAGACACACGCAACTGCGCCTTTGTTTCATCAAAGGCGAGAGGTACCAGCGGACGTATCCATGCGCTGATTTGCTGTGGGGGAAAGTCCTGCTCTAAATGAGAGATGCAGGATTGCCAAAACTCGTTCATGTGACTCACTGATCAAACCTCGATTCTACCCTGTCAGGGCTCAAGTTATCCACAGGAGCTACCCGTATTTTTACGGATTGGTTTTTGTAAACATTTGACTTATCTCGTGTTTTTTGATGAAATGGAGGGCTTTTTAAGTTATTCCTAAACTTTTTCGCTCTTTGTTGGGCCCTTAATCATGAAACGTACCTACCAACCCTCCGTCACCCGCCGCAAGCGCACCCACGGTTTCCGTGTTCGGATGAAAACTCGCGGTGGACGCGCTGTCATCAACGCTCGCCGCGCCAAAGGCCGCAAGCGTTTAGCCGTCTAAAACGGCTAGTTGCGAGGGTACGGTTACACCGACCTCACCTTCGCTCCTTCGCTCTGTGATGTCTCGCGCCACGTATCCCGCGGCGGCGCGCTTGCACCGCCCCTCCGAGTTTGCCGCGGCCCTTTCAGGCCGTCGTATCGCCCGTGGCGCATTTTTTGTAGTAACCGCTCACTTACGTGAAAACGCCTCCTCTGACATACCGACTGAGCCTTTGTGCGCGCGTCTTGGTCTGATTATGGCCAAACGTTTTGCCCATCACGCCAGCACACGAAACGCGTTAAAACGCGTTGTGAGGGAGGCTTTTCGTGCCAAGCGTTTAGATTTACCGCCCAATGACTTTGTTGTTCGTCTACACAAACGCATCGCATCGATGACGCTCACCGAAATCAAGCTTGCAGCTCGCAAAGAGGCAGATGCGCATTTTTTGCGAGCGCAACAATGATGCATTGGCTCAAAAAAATCTTGATTGCTCCAATCAAAGCATATCAATATTTACTTAGCCCGTGGCTTGGGAGCTCGTGTCGTTTTACACCAAGTTGCTCTAACTATGCCATCGAGGCGATTGAGGCTAGAGGTCCTTTTACTGGCCTGTTTTTAGCTTTTAAGCGTATTTCCCGTTGTCATCCTTGGTGTCAAGGGGGTCTCGACCCAGTGCCCAAGTCAACGGCGCATCATCCTGTTCTCAAACATACCGATTCGGCATGTCAGCACCGCAACCGCTCTGATTAACGCTAAACTGCCACCCTTCTCTGGTGAGCTTTTTTATTTAGGCAAGAATGGATATCCGACGCACCATCTTACTCATGATTTTCTCGTTTTCCCTGCTGATGCTATGGAACAACTGGCAAATCCACCAAGGCAATCCCTCTTTACTCGGCGGGACGACGCCCTCGTCAACGCCTGCGCCAACGCCGAGTGCCTCGACAGCGGATTCGACCACGCCTCCAGCAAGCATACCGAGCGCGCCCGCTGCACCCGTTACGCCTGCTGCGGGCTCCTCATTAAGTAATGTTCCAGGTGTTGCAACCACAGCAGCGACTCAAGCCCAAACGGTGGACTTCAAAACCGATGTCCTTAACATCAGCTTTGATCTGATCGGTGCACAGCTAGTTCGCGCAGATCTTCTTGCCTTTCCAAGCCGTGAAGAAAAAGACAAACCTTTTGTCTTGCTCAACAACCGCGGTGGACAAGTCTATATTGTCCAATCTGGCCTAACAGGTGCGCCTGCTGGTAGCTTGTATCCCACGCACCTTGCTCCCTTCACTTTAATGACCGATCAGCGTGAGCTCAGCGGTGATCAACTTGTCATTAAGTTTGCCTCTGAATTAAGCGGTGTGAAACTCACTAAAACTTTCACGCTCAAGCGTGGTAGTTACGAGATCTTAGTTGACCATCAAATCGAAAATACGACGGCTCAACCTATCGCGCCTTCCGTCTATCTCCAAATCACTCGTGATAGCAAAGATCCGGCAAGCGAAAACTCCACACCTAGTTTTATGTCTGGTCCTGTTAGTTTCACAGGCCCTGCTATTTATTCAGATCAAGAAAAGTTTCAAAAAGTCTCCTTCTCCGAGATCGAAAAACGTAAAGCCACCTATATCAAGGATGCTGATAATGGCTGGTTTGCAATGGTTCAGCATTATTTCGTCACAGCGTGGGTTCCCCCTCAAGGAAAGAGCCGCAGTTACGAAATGACGGAACTGCAAAAAAACCTTTTTGCCATTCGTAGTATCGAGCCTGTCGGCACCATTGCTCCTGGCAGTCAACTCAACATCCCTGCCAAGCTCTGGGTCGGCCCTCAAGACCAGGAAGGGTTGGAAAAAGTCGCACCGGGTCTCGACCTTGTTGTTGATTATGGCTTGCTTACGATCATTGCAAAACCCTTGTTTGCCTTGATGACCTGGCTTTATACAATTCTTGGCAATTGGGGTTGGACAATTGTCGTTTTAACGATTTTGATCAAAGCTGCTTTTTATCCGCTTTCTGCCGCGAGCTATCGCTCCATGGCAAAAATGAAATTGGTTGCGCCAAGACTGCAAGCGTTAAAAGAAAAGTTTGGCGATGATCGTCAAAAACTAAATACCGCCATGATGGAGATGTATCGTACCGAGAAAATTAATCCTCTTGGTGGTTGTTTACCTATCTTGATTCAGATCCCTGTTTTCATTTCTCTCTACTATGTACTCGGCTCAAGCGTAGAGTTACGCGGCGCTCCTTGGATCTGGTGGATTAAGGATTTGGCGGTACAGGATCCCTATTTCATCTTACCTGTCATCATGATGGGCACGATGTTTATTCAGATGCGGCTAAATCCGACACCACCTGATCCACTGCAGGCAAAGGTTATGATGTTTATGCCTTTGATATTTGGCGCAATGATGTTCTTTTTCCCGTCGGGACTCGTTTTATACTGGTGTGTCAACAACATCTTATCGATTGCGCAACAGTGGTATGTGATGCGTCAAATCGCTGCTATTGCGGCGGCAGCCCATCGCTAATTTCTGCGTATAACTCTCTTGTGCGCCTCTCGCACAGACACTATGCAAAATAACGCACCTATCGTTGCCATTGCCACCGCCCCGGGAAGGGGCGGGATTGGCATCATTCGTGTTTCAGGGCCCCGGTTGGGGCCTTTTATTTTTGCATTGCTTGGCCTTCATCTATCACCAAGACATGCACACTATTGTGTATTTCGTAATCATGATGGCACAGCCCTTGATCAGGGCATCGCCCTTTACTTCTCTGCTCCCCATTCTTATACCGGGGAAGATGTTCTTGAGTTGCAGGGTCATGGGGGCCCCGCTGTCATGCAATCATTATTAAAGCAATGTCTGTATGCCGGCTCACGCTTCGGAGTCCGTATGGCGGCTCCTGGGGAGTTTACGTTACGCGCTTTTTTAAACAACAAGATCGACCTTGCACAAGCCGAAGCTATTGCTGATCTTATTGATGCTTCATCTGAGGCCGCGGCCCGCGCTGCGATGTCTTCTTTTTCTGGGGTTTTTTCAAATCGGGTTAATTCTCTTGCTGATTCTATCGTTCAATTGCGCTTATTAGTTGAGGCCACACTAGACTTTCCTGAAGAAGAAATTGAGTTTTTAGAAAAGTTTCAAGCCCACGATCGCCTGTTCAATATCCAACAACAACTTCAATCAATTCTCGCTCAATCTAAGCAAGGAATGGTTCTTAGAGAGGGCCTCCATGTTGTTTTAGCGGGTGAGCCAAACGTAGGTAAGTCAAGCTTATTAAATGCTCTCGCCGGTGAAGATCTGGCCATCGTTACTGATATTGCAGGCACCACGCGGGATAAAGTTTCTCAACTCATTCATATCAAAGGCGTACCCATTACGATCGTTGATACTGCGGGTCTAAGAGATACCAATGACAAGATAGAGTCTATAGGAATTGAAAGAAGTTGGTCTGAAATTGCAAAGGCAGATGTTGTTTTAAATTTGAAAGATGCGCGTTTACCAGATCTTGAGCTTGATGAAAAAATTGCTCTTCATCGTTCTCAAAAGAGTGTTTTGTTAACAGTCTTAAATAAAGTTGATCTTTTGGTGGATTCCCCACCTGCTAAAACTAATTCTATTTTTATCTCTGCTAAAACGGGCCTTGGCCTTGATGTATTAACCAATCGACTGCTTGAATTGGCTGGCTGGCAGCCTGGTCAAGAAACACCTTGGCTTGCAAGACAGCGTCACGTTGATGCACTTGCGTCTGCAGCAAGACACCTTGCAATTGCGCAATCTCATGCTAGTCAAGACGATCGTATTTTGGATCTTTTTGCAGAAGAATTACGGTTAGCTCATGAACAACTAGGATCAATTGTAGGAAATATGTCGGCTGATGATCTTTTAGGAAAGATATTTTCCAGCTTCTGCATTGGCAAATAGTGAGTGGACGTTGTTTTTTTGTCTTACTTGCATCTTGTAACAAAAATATTTTAATTTTTTTGTTGTGGATAACATGGGGAAACGTCTTGTGAATACTTTTTGTATGAACATGGAACAACAGTAAAACATTGAAAAAATTCAAAAGTTGTTCAATTTGTTCCACAAATTCAAACAGAGTTTACACACAGTTTTTTTCTTCTTTAAGCCATTGATTTCAATGACACAAGTTGACTTATTCTGCTTATCCACAGGTTGTATTACCCAGTAGTCTTTATATATAAAACAAAAGATATAAAGCAAAGTAACAAACAAGAAAGGTTATTTTTTTTTAAAAAGTTCAGATTGTTTTTCTTGTCCTCTTTCCATGTTTAAATTCATTCATCAGGAAATTTCTTTCAATCGATTTATTGCTGCATCAAGGGTGGTGTCCTTTTTGGCAAAGCAAAATCGAACGAGTTGATGATTTGCTGAAGTACTTTCTGGTTCGGCATAAAAAGCAGAGACAGGTATAACCACAACACCAAGGTTTTGTGCAAGCCAAATTGAAAATTCTGACTCTGATTTATCAGATACATCGCTGTAATCTGCAAGTAAAAAATATGTTCCAGGGCTTGATAAAGGTTTAAGTTTTGTTTCATGTAATCCTGCCATTAACCGGTCTCTTTTTTCTTGATAAAAATTAGATAAATTTAGATATGTTTGTGGATTTTTTGTGTAAGCAGCGAGTCCATGTTGAAAAGGTGATGGAACAGTAAAAACAATAAACTGATGTACTTTTCTTAACTCTGCTGTCATTTCTTTTGGCGCACAACAATATCCAATTTTCCACCCAGTTGTATGTGTTGTTTTACCAAACGAAGATATGACAAATGTTCGGTCAGCAAGCAATGGACGTGATGCCAAACTTAGATGTTCTTCATCGTCAAAGACAATATGCTCATAAACCTCATCTGACAACACAAGAATGTTCGTATTCACCACGATTGATTCAATGGCGTCTAAATCATCTTTCTTAAAAATGGAACCTGTTGGGTTGTGTGGAGAGTTGACGATTAACATCCTTGTCTTTCTAGTTACGCAATCCTTAACCTTGCTCCAATCGACACTGAAGAAAGGTTTTTTTCCTGTTGGCGGTGTCATTTTTACAAAGATGGGCTGACCTCCAGCCAACCTAATTGCAGGCACATAGCAGTCATAACTGGGCTCAATAACGATGACCTCATCTCCGTGATGCACCGTTGCCATAATTGCTGCCATGATGGCTTCTGTTGCGCCACTTGTTATTGTTATTTCTTGATTTGGTTCATATTGCCGCCCATATAAATCTTTTACTTTATCGCTGACAACCTGTCTAAGTTCACTTATGCCTGTCATCAAAGGGTATTGGTTATGTCCATCTTGCATTGCCTGACTAACTAAGTTCAACAGTCTTTCATCTGCGTTGAAGTCTGGAAATCCCTGCCCTAGATTGATGGCGTTGTAATCCACAGCCATTTTGCTCATGGTTGTGAAAATGGTGTTTCCGATATTTGGCAGTTTTGATGTGATTAGCATGTTGTAATGTTTAGCTGATATGTATTAATTTTCCTGATAATACGCATTTTTTAATTGGTTGCGTGCTTGTGAATCTGATCTGGAAGTTGTTTATAGGTCTAGTGTCGTCTCTTTGCGGTGCTTTGATTGCTCAATGGATTGGTATTCCCTTGCCTTGGACGCTTGGTCCCTTACTTGTTATTGCGAGTCTCAGGCTTTTATCTATCCCTGTTAGTAGTGCGGCACCCCTACGTAATTTTGGACAATGGGTGATTGGATTAACTCTCGGTCTTTACTTCACTCCCCAAGTTGTCGCCGTTGTTTCTAGTCATTGGTTTGCAATGATTGCCGGCCTATTTCTTGCGCTCTTATTAGCGGTTTATGGCACATATCTTTTGCATAAAACTGGGCAAGTGGATTTAAAAACAGCATGGTTTTCTTCTGCGATAGGCGGTGCAAATGAAATGGCTGTTCTGGCAGAACGTTATGGAGTAAGGCCAGACTTGGTAGCAAGCGCTCACACTATACGTGTCATCATTGTCGTTTTAGCGGTTCCCTTTGCTTGTCAGTTGTTTCAGGTTTCAGGTGTCGACACCTCTATTCTTGAGGCTAAAGGGTTTAATGCATCGGGTCTTCTTGGGATCGGACTCTTAACATTTGGTGGTGGCTTTATTGCGCACATATTAAAGATTCCAAACGCTTGGGTTCTAGGGCCTATGTTCGTTGCGATGTTGTTTACGATGAACGAAATACATTTTTCAAGGGTGCCTGTCGAACTCACATTGATTGCTCAGCTTTGTATAGGTTGGTCTTTAGGCGATCGTTTCCGCCCAGGCTTTTTTAACAAAGCACCTCGTTTTCTAATGTGTGTTGTTGTTTATAGTGCGACAGCGTTAGCGTTGGCGTTTGGCTATGCGGTATTGTTGTCTATGCTGACAGACGTGCCTTTATCCTCTTTGGCAGTTAGCGTGGCCCCAGGCGGCATAGCAGAAATGGCGATTACTGCAAAAGTCCTTCAATTAGGCGTTCCGCTTGTCACCGCGTTTCAAGTTTCTAGAATGGTTGGCGTTGTATTGCTTACGGGCCCTCTCTATTCACATGTTGTAAAACGGCTAGAAAGCCGCGTATAGAAGTTGTACGTATTAGTTATTAACACTTTACTAACAGCTTATTCACGGTGTTATTCCTTTAGGGGGGAAAAGTTACTAGTGTGTTATCCACAGCTTTTCCTAATGCTTGTCCACAGCCAAGCCAGACGGTAAAGATTACTTTTCATATATGAGCTGTTTCACGTGAAACATAGCGGCTTTCCTGCGTCGGACCTTTTGTTTTTCTAATTTAATTGACTTGTTCGTGTGCAAGGTGTTCCACGTGAAACACTCGGCAGCTTATAATGCTATCGATCAGATGAGCGTTGAGAATGAATTATCCAAAAATCTTTGATGTTATCGTTGTTGGCGGCGGTCATGCTGGGACAGAGGCCGCCCTGGCGTCTGCCAGAAGTGGGGCGAAAACGCTGCTTTTAACCCACAACATTGAAACTCTGGGGCAAATGTCCTGTAATCCTTCAATTGGCGGGATTGGAAAAGGACATTTAGTTAAAGAAGTTGATGCTTTGGGCGGAGCAATGGCTCTGGCAACCGATGAAGCTGGGATCCAATTCAAAATATTAAATAGCTCAAAAGGGCCTGCAGTTCGTGCTACCCGCGCCCAAGCGGACAGGGTGCTCTATAGAAAAGCCATAAGAGCGCGCTTGGAAAATCAAGAAAACTTATGGTTATTTCAGCAGTCCGTAGATGATTTGCTCCTAGAGGGAGAGCGGGTCGTTGGTGCCGTTACGCAAACGGGCGTTTCATTTAGAGCGAAGGCCGTCGTTTTAACGGCAGGTACATTCTTAAATGGTTTAGTACACGTTGGGCTTAATAACTATGCGGCTGGCAGGGCGGGAGATCCTTCGGCAACGTCCTTGGGACAGCGCCTTAAGGAAATGAGGTTGCCCCAAGGGCGTCTCAAAACCGGGACGCCGCCTAGAATTGACGGTCGGTCAATCAATTACAAAGTTCTTGAAGAGCAGCCTGGAGACTTAGACCCAGTGCCTGTCTTTTCTTATCTTGGAAGTACTGCGCTTCACCCTAAACAAATTTCATGCTGGGTCACCCATACTAATGAGAGAACGCATGACATTATTCGAGGGGGGCTTGATCGATCACCGATGTATAGCGGAGTGATTGAGGGCGTCGGTCCGCGCTATTGCCCTTCAATCGAAGACAAGGTCCACAGATTTGCCGATAAAAACGCACATCAGGTTTTTTTGGAGCCAGAAGGGTTGGATACCCATGAGGTATATCCAAATGGCGTTTCAACATCATTACCTTTCGATGTTCAACTAGAGTTAATCCGCTCACTCAAAGGCTTAGAGCAAGCACACATTATTCGTCCAGGTTACGCCATTGAGTATGACTACTTTGACCCCAGAGAGCTAAAGTCTTCCTTGGAAACAAAATCTATTCAAGGTTTGTTTTTTGCGGGCCAAATAAACGGAACCACTGGTTACGAAGAAGCTGCCGCGCAGGGACTTCTAGCTGGGATTAATGCGGCGCAATTTTCAAGAGAAAAAAACCCTTTATTAATAACGCGTAGCCAGGCGTATATGGGCGTGCTCGTTGATGATTTGGTTACAAAGGGTGTAACAGAACCCTATAGAATGTTTACCTCCAGAGCCGAGTATCGCTTGAGCCTCAGAGAGGACAATGCAGATTGGCGACTGACGGAACTTGGCCGACAGTTTAATTTAGTCGATGATTTGCGATGGAAAGCATTTAATGAAAAGCGCGAGTCTGTAGAAAAAGAAATGCAAAGATTGCGCAGTACTTGGGTCAACCCAAGGATGTTGACCTCAAATGCCGCAGAAAGTGCGCTGGGACAGGAAATTGCGCGTGAGTACTTACTATCTGATTTGCTTAAGAGACCAAACGTTTCGTATCAGGACTTAATGGGCATGCAATTCAATGATCAAGTCGAAATGCCCCCAGGACTGCCGCCTGGTGAGTGTGCTGAACAAGTAGAAATTCAGATCAAGTACGAGGGATATATTGCTAGGCAACAAGAAGAAATAGATCGCCAACATGCGTATGAGTCTCAAGTCATTCCCGAATCAATAGACTTTGACGGAGTAACAAGCCTATCGTACGAGGTGCGGCAAAAGCTAAGAACGCATAAACCAGAAACGGTGGGTCAGGCATCAAGGATATCAGGCATGACCCCAGCTGCGATATCACTATTAATGATTCATCTGAAGCGCCACTATTACAGTCAAACAAACAAAACTATTTAATGGCAACGAACACTTTATCGGCTTCATTTGAAGGGCAGTTAGAAAAAGCCTGCCAAACCTTAAATCTTGAACCAACAAAGCAACAACAACAAATACTTCTTGAATATTTAAGACAATTATTAAAGTGGAATAAAACCTATAACTTGACGGCAATACGAGATCCCGATCAGGCGTTGGTCCAACATATTTTCGACAGCTTAGCCATCATTAATCCTTTAAATAACTTTTTTCAGCAGAAGAAACTAGAAAAAAGATCCGTATTAGATGTTGGATCAGGCGCCGGCTTGCCAGGCGTCGTCATTGCAACAATGATTCCGGAAACGAAAGTGACATGTGTTGATACAGTAGAAAAAAAAATGACGTTTGTACGACAAATCAGTGGAGTATTAGGCTTGGAAAATTTAAAGGCACTTCATCAAAGAGTCGAGCTGATACAAGACAACAAATTCGATGTCGTGACGTCAAGAGCATTTGCAACGCTGCAAGATTTTGCAACGCTAGCAGGAGAACGGGTTGAAAAAAATGGGATATTGTTGGCAATGAAAGGAAAAATACCCGACGATGAAATCGCAATCCTAGAAAAAGAAACAGATTGGCATGTCGACACAATCGAAACATTAAAAGTACCCCAATTAAATGCTCAGAGATGTCTGGTATGGATGAAACAAAAGGGAACACAATGACTGCTCAAACACAGCGTACGACACGCGTATTTTGTATAGCAAATCAAAAGGGCGGTGTTGGAAAAACAACGACGGCTATTAACCTTGCTGCCGGACTAGCAAAACATAAGCAGCGTGTATTACTGATTGATCTAGACCCACAAGGCAATGCAACAATGGGCAGTGGTATAGACAAAAGCACACTAGCGCATAATTTATATGATGTTTTAATTGGCACAGCCACAATCAAAGAGGCAAGAATATTCTCAGAATCAGGTGGATATGATGTACTACCTGCGAATAGAGAGCTGTCTGGCGCCGAGATCGATCTAGTCGGTATGGATCAACGAGAGTTGCAATTAAAACAAGCGATTGATCACGTTGCCAGTGAGTATGATTTTGTTCTAGTTGACTGTCCACCCACACTATCATTATTGACATTAAACGGTCTTGCCGCAGCGCATGGCGTCATTATTCCAATGCAATGCGAATATTTTGCCTTAGAAGGTTTATCGGATCTCGTTAATACAATTAAACGTGTTCACCGGAATATCAACCCAGCATTAAGTCTCATTGGTTTATTGCGTGTCATGTTCGATCCACGCGTCACGTTGCAACAACAAGTATCCGCACAACTCGAAGCGCATTTTGGAGACAAGGTTTTCAAAACCATTGTTCCTCGTAACGTCAGACTTGCTGAAGCGCCAAGCCATGGCATGCCCGGCGTAGTTTACGACCCGGCTTCACGTGGTGCGCAAGCATACATAGCATTTGGTGCCGAAGTCATCGAACGCATAAGAACGACAACAGAATAAATACAGGAAAAAATATGGTGACGAAAAAACCTAAAGGCCTTGGTCGCGGACTCGAAGCCTTGCTTGGTGCGGATGCGCCAGGATTAAGTCAACTAGGGAAAAATGAAAGCACAACATCTCTGCCGAACGTACTGCCCGTAACAAAATTACAAGCAGGAAAATATCAACCCCGTACGCGCATGGATGAAGGGGCATTAGCAGAGCTCGCCGACTCAATACGAGCCCAAGGCATTATGCAACCAATTTTGGTGCGTCCCATCGATGCAACAAAAGGTCGCTACGAAATTATTGCAGGTGAAAGACGCTTTAGGGCCGCTCAAATGGCCGGGCTAACAGAAGTGCCCGTTCTTGTTCGAGAAGTTGCGGACGAGCATGCTGCAGCGATGGCCTTGATTGAAAATATACAGCGCGAAGATCTCAATCCACTCGAAGAGGCTCAAGGTGTTAAGCGGTTACTCGATGAATTCGGACTGACACATGAACAAGCTGCAACAGCAATTGGGAGATCAAGATCTGCGACAAGTAATTTGTTAAGGTTGTTAAATTTAGCAGCACCGCTTCAAACAATGTTGTTGGCAGGCGATATTGACATGGGTCATGCGCGAGCGTTACTTGCTGTTGATAGCGCCACACAAATTCAATTGGCAAATCAAATTATCGCAAAAAGACTTTCCGTTCGAGAGGCAGAAAAACTTGTAGCAAGAGCCGCAACAGAAGCAAGTCCAAAAGTTAAACAAAGTGAAAAAAACCATTTAAGAGATGTCGTGCGTCTCGAAGAAACACTTTCAGATCAGTTGGGGACAAAAGTTACGCTGAAAGTGGGTACAAAAGGGCGTGGGCAGTTGGTGATTGATTTTCATGGCTGGGATCACTGTTCATCCCTCATTGAAAAAATGCAGCTTAAAGAAGAGCTTCTATGACAAACCAAAACCCAAAGCTTATTGATCCAGACACATTAAAAAAGTGGCTACATGATGGACAAGAAATCGCAACGATCGATGTGCGAGAGCATGGACAATATGGTGAAGAGCATTTGTTTTATATTGTTTCAATTCCATATAGCAAATTAGAAAGCGAAGTCCAAAGACTCGTGCCCCGCAAGCAAGTGCGGATGGTGGTGCTTGGAGATGAAGCTGGAACGTTGAGTCATAAGGCAATAAAAAGATTATCAGCTATCGGTTACAACAAACTCCATATTCTAGATGGGGGCATGCCTGCCTGGAAAAAAGCAGGCTATGAGGTGTTTGCAGGCGTGAACCTGCCAAGCAAGGCTTTCGGCGAACTTGCAGAGCATGCTTTCAATACACCACGAATTTCTGCGACAGAATTAGATAAAAAAATTCAGAATAAAGAAGATCTTATTGTTTTGGATGGCAGGCCTTTTACTGAATTCAAAAAAATGAGTATTCCAACAGCAATATGCTGTCCAAACGGAGAGTTACCCTTACGTATAGATGACCTCGTGACAAATCCAAACACGACGATTGTCATCAATTGCGCAGGTCGCACCCGAAGCATTATCGGCGCACAAACATTGATCAATCTTGGCATACCAAATAAAGTTCTCGCGCTCGAAAATGGGACACAAGGCTGGTATCTTGCAGATCTTAAGCTCGACCACGGTCAAACAAAAAAACACCCACTTAATATTGAGCAAAATACCCTTGCGCATCGGAAATCACGTGCGCGCGCACTGGCACAAAAACATGGCGTTAAGTTTGTAGATCACGCATTAGTCAAGCAATGGCAGCAGGATGAACAACGCACCACTTTTATTTGTGACGTACGCACTCCTGAAGAGTACTCCCAAGGGACGGTGCCCGGCGCGCAGCACTGTCCGGGAGGTCAGCTTGTTCAAGCAACGGATCAGTATGTTGGAATTAGAGGGGCAAGGTTAGTCCTCGTTGATCATGAGGGCGTTCGTGCGCCAGCAATGGCCTCTTGGCTTGCCATGTTAGGTTGGGATGTTTCAGTGTGGGACGATGCTTTTGAAGTTACAGGCAATCAGCAAAACCAAGCGCAAATAGAAATACAAACGCCAGATTCAACAGACTTGTTGGCAGAGGACATAGAAAAGCATTTAAAAGCGGGTGCATTATTAATCGATTTGAGACCTAGCATGCAGTACCGTCAAGGCCATATCAAGTCGGCGATCTGGTCCATCAGGTCAAAACTTCATCAGATCGCTGAAAAGATAAAAGAAAAAACCGTGATTTTGTGCGCGGAGGAAAAAATGATCGCCAACCTCGCAGCGATTGATTTAAAAGAACTGGGAGCAAAAACGATTTATATCAACACACAAAAAACTAAAGAGTGGGAAGCGGCACATTTGCCCGTTGAAAATACCCCCCACAACCCGCCAGACGAACAATGTATTGATTATTTGTTCTTCGTGCACGATAGACACGATGGCAACAAAGCTGCAGCGAGACAGTATTTAGCCTGGGAAATAAATCTGCTTGCGCAAATCGATGAGCAAGAAAAAGCGGGCTTTAAATTGCCACACTAAACAAAGAACAAAACAATTTTTAGTGGATAAGGCATGTTTAGGCAAAAGCTTACGTTTTGACGGGGTTTCGCTATATAAAGTGCGTCATATATAGTGCCTAAGCTCTTGACAATAGGGAATTGTTCGTTCATAATCGTTGGTTCTCTTGTGGAGAGGTGCCCGAGTGGTTAAAGGGGGCAGACTGTAAATCTGTTGGCCTTGCGCCTACGTTGGTTCGAATCCAACCTTCTCCACCAAGGGGCGACTGTTTAAACGGACGCAGACTCGATACGGGCGGGTGTAGCTCAATGGTAGAGCAGAAGCCTTCCAAGCTTACGACGAGGGTTCGATTCCCTTCACCCGCTCCAGCGGAATGTGTAGGTAGTTAGTAGAAAGTATTTAGTAAAAAGTGCCCAGGTCGTTAAGGCCTAATCAGTAAAACCGATTTTTTAGGTTCGTGGGGCGTGCCCGGCGAATGCGCCCATGTGGCTCAGTGGTAGAGCACTCCCTTGGTAAGGGAGAGGTCACGCGTTCGATCCGCGTCATGGGCACCAGAAGATTTTCATTTAATTTCACAATAGCTTCAACTCAGGTCAGGAGTCAGCCATGGCAAAAGGCAAGTTTGAACGAACCAAACCACACGTTAACGTCGGCACAATCGGCCACGTTGACCACGGCAAAACGACGCTGACCGCAGCGATCACGACAGTTCTGTCCAAGAAGTTTGGTGG
>JBILJA010000178.1:0-4593 GCA_044368775.1 Burkholderiaceae bacterium | reverse complement strand
TTGACGCCAGCAGAACGCGCTGAAGGCTCAGTCACCTTGAGCGTCTTGAGGCGAGGCGTGACATCGACACCCAAATCCTGTGGAGTCACCGTGTCAAGCTGCTTTTTCTTAGCCTTCATAATGTTGGGCAAAGTCACGTAGCGAGGCTCGTTCAAGCGCAGATCTGTCGTCACGATCGCGGGCAATTTGAGCTCCAAAGTCTCTAGACCGCCGTCGACTTCACGCGTCACCCGCGCAACACCATCGCCGAGCTCGACTTTACTGGCGAATGTCGCCTGTGACCAGCCAAGCAAGGCCGCCAACATTTGACCTGTTTGATTGGCATCGTCATCGATCGCCTGTTTACCAAGGATCACAAGTTGAGGCTGTTCTTTTTCAACTAGGACCTTGAGAAGCTTGGCGACTGCCAGAGGCTGAAGCTCGACATCGGTCTGTACAAGAATGCCACGATCCGCGCCAATCGCCATGGCCGTACGGAGTGTTTCCTGACACTGGGCAACACCGCAGGACACAGCGATGATTTCAGTCGCTGCACCTTTTTCTTTAAGACGCGTGGCTTCCTCGACGGCGATTTCATCAAAAGGATTCATCGACATCTTGACATTTGCGATATCGACACCCGACTGATCCGATTTGACGCGTACTTTGACGTTGTAGTCAACGACACGTTTTACAGGCACAAGCACCTTCATCCAACGATCTCCAAAGATAAATCAAGTAATTAAAGTAAATATATATCCTTGATTTTACCGGATATAGGGGGCCGAGCGCCCATCGCCCCCTATGCGATTGTGAAACGAGGCCTATGGCATTTTGAAAGAAACACGAAATACATAAAAAGGGATGTCTGGTTATCATAACGACTCTACCCAATAAGGAAAGTTTATGTCTGTGCCACGTCGCATTCTGCTCATTAGCTGTCTGACCGCTTTACTGAGTGCCTGTTCAGGGACAGCGGTTTCGCCCAAAGCAGGTGCAGGGGAACGCCCAGAGGGCGCTGCGGCAAATCAGAATACAACTAAACCGTCGGACACCGTCAAACCAAACCAAACTCAACCCGCTCCAGCTGGCGGCCATACTCCCGCCTCGCGACGCATTGCCTTGCAGCAGTTCGGTGTCGAACTCGCTGCCTCAAGACAACTACCTGAAGCGAAGGTGCTAGGACTCATCGACGAAGCCCGTTACAACCCCACTGTGATCCGTATTGTCACGCCCCCAGCGGCAGGACAGCCACGCGTGCCGCGCAGTTGGGCGACCTACCGAGGACGCTTTGTCGAACCCATTCGTATCAATCAAGGTCGCGCATTCATGCAGCAATATGCAAACGAACTTGATCGCGCCACAAAGCGCTATGGTGTCCCACAAAACATCATTGCCGCCATTATTGGCGTTGAGACCTTGTATGGAAAAAGCCAAGGCAATTTCCGCGTCTTAGATGCCTTGGCATCGCTAGGCTTTGATTATCCTGATCCCAAGCGCCCTGACCGCGCCGACATGTTCCGTGGACAATTCGCCGATCTGATCGAGCTTGATTTGGCTGGCAAAATCGATGCACGCAATATCAAGGGCTCTTATGCCGGGGCCATTGGCATCCCACAATTTATGCCAGGCAGCATCAAACGGTTTGCGGTGAGTGCGACAGGTTCCAATAGCATCGATCTCTCCAACAACATGTCGGATGCCATCATGTCGGTGGCAAACTTTTTAATCGAACATGGCTGGCAAAGAGGCCTGCCGGTCTTTGCACCCGTCACGCTACCCGCCTCTGCCGACAAACTCGTTGATGGCGGCCTGAAGGCCAACTTGGACTGGCCTCAGCTGAGGGCTGCAGGCGCATCCCTTGCGGCAGGCGCAAAAGAAACCGCTTGGGCACGTGCGCCTCTGGGTGTGATTGACTTGCCCGAAGAGTCTGCTGGTCGCGTGGAGTTACGTACTGCAACCCCAAACTTTTTTGCGATTACTCATTACAACCGTAGCTATTTTTATGCCGCCTCGGTTGCTGACTTAGCGCAAGCCTTGGAAAAACGCTAAGCCCTAAGCTCTAGTGCGATCAAACTTGCTCGTCAAATAAGCCCGTCGACAAATAACGATCGCCGCGATCGCACACAATGAAAGCGATTGTGGCATTGCGAGCCGTCTGCGCAACACGCAAAGCGGCGACCAAGGCACCCGCCGCGGACACGCCAGCACAAATGCCTTCTTCGGCAGCGAGTCTGCGGGCCATATTTTCTGCGTCCTTTTGTTCAATTTGCTCAAACTGATCCACCAGCGATGGATCATAAATCGAAGGCAAATAGGCCTCAGGCCATTTGCGGATACCCGCGATCTGCGAACCCTCCGCGGGTTGAGCCCCAACAATCGTGATCGCAGGATTACGGCTTTTTAAATAGCGCGAAACACCCATGATCGTGCCCGTTGTCCCCATCGCACTGACAAAATGGGTGATACGACCCGCTGTTTGCTCCCACAACTCAGGTCCTGTTGTTTTGAAGTGAGCCAGTGGATTGTCAGGATTTGAAAACTGGTCGAGCACCTTACCCTCACCCTGCGCTTGCATCCTTGCGGCAAGATCCCGAGCATGCTCCATCCCGCCTTGCGCCGCAGGCGTCAAAATCAATTTGGCACCGTACGCAGCCATCGAGGCACGGCGCTCGACAGACAAATTGTCCGGCATGATTAAAATCATCTTGTAGCCGCGCATGGCTGCCGTCATCGCTAAGGCAATCCCGGTGTTACCACTCGTTGCCTCGATCAGGGTATCGCCAGGTTTGATTTCACCGCGCGCCTCGGCCCCTAAAATCATCGATAACGCCGGACGGTCCTTGACAGAGCCAGCGGGATTATTGCCCTCTAGCTTGCCAAGAACGATGTTGCCGCGCTCAAGCGCAATGGCGCCCGGCAACCTCTGCAACTGGACAAGAGCAGTGTTGCCAACCGTATTTACAACCGTAGGATATGTATTCATAGCGACTGATCATACTAAAAAGCATGCAAAACCACCCTAAAAGTCCCAATCGATACACTAAAAAGATGAAGGCGAGATAATTTCCGGCTTGGCGCTTAAGTCTGGACTCGTGCTGTTCGAAGGACGGGTGCCGTTTGGCTTTTTCTTGCTTGGGGCTGGACTCTCAACGGTGAGTGGCGATCCCGCCTTTGATGACTTGACTTCGAGACCCGCCTGGCGCAGAGCACTGACGCGCCGCTCACCCAAGCCTCTCACGCGATCAGAAAGATCCTCCATCGATTCAAAAGCGCCTGCGCGACCGCGCTCATGCACAATCATTTTTGCAGTACGAGGGCCAATACCCCGCAAACTCTCAAGTTGTCTGACTGACGCCGTATTCACATCCAGCGCCTGACTTGGTGTCACGGCAACAAGGCCCGCGGCGATCATCGCCATACCTGCTCGCCGTGAAACCCTTGTACCCCGGGATCTTTTGGCAGGTGTACGCCAACGTTCCGTGGCTTGAGCACCAAGGGGTTGCGCCACGGGGTCTTTAATAAAAGGATTCATGAAAAGTGTGCTCCAAGAGTGCGGATCGATCAAACAGGCCCGGAATGGGTCTGTTCGCAGATCGCTATCTTGAAGGTCAAACCGAATCAGTGGTCAATCAAAACAAGCCGTCATCCATGCGTACTTCACGTAAGCTAAATGCGAACGCAACAAACAGACTTACGCTTGAACACCATGGAGTTGCCGGACATATTCGTAAACGCCTGTTTCCACATCGCGCATCGGAGCCGTAAAGCCCGCATGACGCAGCGCAGATACGTCGGCTTGGGTATAGCTCTGGTAGCGACCTTTTAGGTCGTCCGGAAAATTGTCATAGCGCAACAATCCCTGCTTGACCAAATCGTCGAGTGGTAAATTCGTCTTTCCTTGGATGTGACGCATGGCATTGACGACGGCGGCAGCGACATCATTAAAAGGTTGAGCGCTACCTGTGCCGCAGTTAAAAATGCCGGAGGTTTCGGGATGATCGAGGAAATGCAGATTGACATCCACCACGTCATGCACCGAGATAAAGTCGCGCATTTGTCCGCCATCGCCATAACCATCCCAACCGCCAAACAAACGCACATATCCCTCGGCGAGGAATTGATTCATATTGTGAAAAGCGACTGAAGCCATTCGCCCCTTGTGCTGCTCTTGCGGTCCATAAACATTGAAATACCGTAAGCCAACAACCTGCGCGGTGAGCGTTTCAAATCGCGCGCGAACAACCTGATCGAAAAGAAGCTTGGAGTACCCGTAGACATTGAGCGGGCGTTCGTTTGCCGGACTTTCGACATAAACCGGGCCCGCACCATATACGGCCGCAGAGGAGGCGTAGATAAACGGCACCTTGTGCGCCTGACAATATTCGAACAGCTCCAGGGTCACCCGGTAATTATTGTCCATCATGAAACGACCATCACGCTCGGTCGTATCAGAGCATGCACCCTGATGAAAAATGGCACGAATAACCGGCAAACATCCCTCTAACACCCTACGGCGAAACTCATCCTTATGCATATAGTCGGCAATATTTCCACCCACCAGGTTCACGAACTTGTCGCCGTCCGTCAGGTCATCCACCGCCAAGATATTCG
>JBILJA010000177.1:0-4628 GCA_044368775.1 Burkholderiaceae bacterium | reverse complement strand
TTGCCGCAGTCAAACAGCGCTCAGAACAAGCGGGCGATCCAAGACTGGTGGTGACTTTTCCGGTTCAAGTGCCTCTGAACTTTACCGAGGCAGAGGTACTTGGATTTTTAGAGCAGCAGGGCTATACGCGGGTCCATGCGGATGAAAATCCAACGCAGCCAGGTGTTGTCGCGTCGAGTGCGGCCGTCACGTCGCCTGCCAAAACCTCCAAAAAGAAATCCGCCACACTGTCGCCGCTGCTACGCACTCTGCGCGTGGTGCAGGATCGTTTTCGTTTTTCTAGCGCAGAGCCTTCACGCGTGATGGAAGCTTTTGACATTGCACTCAAAATGGGCAATGGCCTGATGTCCGTCCATGCGGTTGATTCAGAGGGCGCGGATACGGCTGTCTGGAAGTTTAGTGACAAGCTGCATTGCGCAGATTGCAACATCAGCTATAGCAATGCCTTACCGAGTACGTTTTCGTTTAACTCGCCGCTTGGTGCGTGCGAGGCGTGTCGAGGCTTTGGCCGCGTCATTGGAATTGATTTTGGTCTGGTGATTCCGGACGAGAACAAAACCCTCGAAGGCGGCGCGATCAAGCCGTGGCAAACACCGAGCTACAAAGAGTGTCAGGTCGAGATGGAAAAGTACGCCAAGCGTGCCAACGTTTCGATCAATACACCCTGGAAATATTTACCTCCTGAGCATCAAGAGTGGGTGCTGCACGGCGATCCGCTTTGGAAAGGCGGCAATCAGGCTTGGAAAACCCAATGGTATGGCGTGCAACGTTTTTTTGACTGGCTCGAAACCAAGTCTTACAAAATGCATGTGCGGGTCTTGTTATCGAAATATCGCAGCTACACGCCCTGCCCGACTTGCAAAGGCGCGCGTCTCAAGTCCGATGCTTTGCTATGGCGTATTCAAGGTAAGTCGATACAGGATTTAATGTTGACACCAATCGTTCAGCTACGCGCATTCGCGGATCAGTTGACCTTTCCAGGCGCAATGGATGCGGCCATGGATCTGGTGCTGACCGAGGTACGCGCGCGACTCAAGTTTTTATGCGATGTGGGGTTGGGATACCTGACGCTAGACCGACAAAGTCGCACGCTTTCAGGGGGCGAGGTGCAGCGGATCAATTTGACCACTGCGCTTGGCACATCGCTTGTGAACACCTTGTTTGTTTTGGACGAGCCCTCAATCGGTCTGCATCCCCGCGATATCCACCGCGTGGTGGAGGTGATGCATCGACTGCGTGACGCAGGCAATACCTTGGTAGTGGTCGAACACGATCCACAGGTGATGATCGCGGCCGATCGTGTGATTGATGTCGGCCCAGGCCCAGGAGAGCGCGGTGGTCAAATTGTGTTTGATGGCACGCCCGCGGCACTCAAAGACGCCAACACACTGACGGGCAAATACATGGGTGGTCGACTCAAGGTCGAAGCGCCACGTCCGATGCCCGTCGCAGCCAACACACCCAGGCTGATTCTTGAGGGCGTGACGGCGAACAACCTCAAAAATATCTCAATCGAAATTCCTTTGGGACGTTTAGTCTGCGTGACAGGTGTCTCAGGCTCAGGTAAATCGACACTTATTCAAGACGTGTTGTATCCAGCCATGCTCAAGATCATGGGCAAGCCGACCGAAGCGCCCGGCGCGTTTGATCGCCTCCTGGGTGCCGAGCAACTCGCCGATGTCGTGATGGTCGATCAGGCACAGATTGGTAAAACCGCGCGCTCTAATCCTGCGAGTTATGTGGGTGCGTTTGATCCGATCCGCAAACTCTTTGCGCAAGCCCCGGTCGCACGTGAGCGTGGCTACACCGCAGGGACGTTTAGCTTTAACAGCGGTGATGGTCGTTGTCCGACCTGTGGCGGCACAGGGTTTGAACACGTCGAGATGCAGTTTTTATCGGATATCTATATCCGCTGTCCGGACTGTGATGGCAAACGTTTTCGACCCGAAGTCCGTGAAGTCCAGATCGAGCATCTCGGTCGACGCGCCTCGATTGATGCCGTACTCGATATGACGGTGTCTGAAGCTCTGGAATTTTTCAAAGGCTTGCGCGATGTTCAGCTCGGACTCGCGCCGCTTGCAGATGTCGGTCTGGAGTACGTCAAGCTTGGTCAGCCTGTCCCAACGCTGTCGGGTGGTGAAGCGCAGCGTCTGAAGTTGGCGGGACACCTCGCCGAGGCAGCACGCAGCGGGATTTCCACTGCCAAGGTCGCTAAAAAAGGCAGTTTATTTTTATTTGACGAACCCACCACAGGCTTGCACTTTGATGATGTTGCGCGGCTGATGCGCGCGTTTCGCAAGCTGTTGGGTGCGGGTCATACTTTGTTGATCATCGAGCACAACCTCGATGTGATTCGCGCAGCCGACTGGGTGCTCGACTTGGGTCCAGAGGGTGGCGATGGCGGCGGTGAGCTGGTGGCGGTGGGTAGTCCAGAAACCGTGATGTCGAATCCGCGCTCACACACGGGTGCGGCGCTACGTGAGTATGCTGTGGCCATGACGCCGGACGCGATTGGAACGAGCGCATCAGGCTTGCCCGCAAGTGAAATCAGCGCAACCAGCGGTCGACCTCTTCAAAGCGTGTTGAAAGATCGACGCCGCGCGCACAGCATTGATATTTTGCATGCCCGAGAGCACAACCTCAAAAATATCAATGTCAGTATTCCGCACGATAAATTTACTGTGATCACGGGCGTGTCGGGCTCGGGCAAGTCCACGCTCGCGTTTGATATTTTATTTAACGAAGGTCAGCGCCGTTACCTCGAGTCCTTGAATGCCTATGCCCGCGCGATCGTGCAACCTGCTGGCAAGCCCGACGTGGATGCAATCTTTGGTATCCCGCCTACCGTCGCCATCGAGCAGCGCACCAGCCGTGGCGGACGCAAATCGACCGTCGCGACCATGACGGAGATCCATCATTTCTTGCGCCTGATGTACATGAAGCTCGGCACACAAATGTGTCCGACGTGTCAGGTCAGCGTAGAACCTCAAAGTGCGGATCAAATTGTCGCGCGCATCATGCGTGACCACAAAGGCGAGCGCATCGGCCTGATGGCACCACTGGTCACGGCAAGAAAAGGTTTTTATACCGATCTTGCGAAATGGGCCTCGGGTAAAGGCTTTACCCATTTGCGTGTCGACAATGCCTTTATTGGCACGGCTAAATGGCCACGCTTGGATCGTTTTAAAGAGCACACCATTGAATTGCCAGTGGCTGATTTAATCGTGGATAGCAAAAACGAATCTGCTTTGCGTGAAGGTGTTCGCAGCGCGCTTGAATACGGTCAAGGCGTGATGAGCGTACTTTGGCCCTTAGCTCACCTCGAAAGCGATATGTCGGCGCAGCTCGAGCAAACACATTTTTCAGTGAAACGTGCGTGTCCGAGTTGCGGCACCAGCTTCCCTGAACCCGATCCCAGGATGTTCTCCTACAACTCCAAGCACGGCTGGTGTCAGGGGTGCTTTGGAACAGGTCTGCAATTGCAAGGTTTCGACGGCGAACAAACCGGCGAAGAGAACGCGTGGAATGCCTCGTATGAGGGTGAGACGCAGACCTGTACCAGTTGTCATGGCGCACGCCTCAATCCAATCGCGCGCGCAGTGCTATGGCGCGATAAATCCATCGCTGAGCTCGCAGGTATGCCTGTCTCCGATGCGCACACCTTTTTTACAGGCCTCGTCTTGCGTGGTCGCGATGCGGAAATTGCGCGTGACATTCTCAGCGAAATCCGTGGCCGTCTGCAGTTTATGCAAGAAGTCGGCTTAGGCTATCTGGCTCTCGATCGTGCTGCACCCACCTTATCTGGCGGCGAAGCACAACGCATTCGTCTCGCCGCGCAATTAGGTTCAAACATGCAAGGTGTCTGCTATGTGCTGGATGAACCGACGATTGGCTTGCATCCGCGTGACAATCGTATCCTGCTTGGCGCGCTTTCAAGGCTTGAGAAAAACGGTAATACGCTGGTAGTGGTGGAGCACGATGACGATACGATTCGCCGGGCTGAACACATCATCGATATTGGCCCAGGTGCAGGGGTGCGTGGCGGTCGTGTCGTGGCACAGGGCACACTCCAAGACCTGATGGATGCGCCGGAATCGACCACAGGACATTATTTGCGCCATCCTTTGGCGCATCCGCTACAACCTCGACGTCCGATTGCTAAAGATACGCCGATGATCACGGTCAAGGGTGCGACGTTGCACAATTTACGCGGCGTCACAGCGCATTTTCCGATTGGTCGTTTGAGTGTCGTGACCGGCGTGTCAGGCTCTGGCAAGTCCACGCTGGCGCGTGAGGTATTGCTAGACAATCTCTCCGCCGCGATTGCGGCGCGCGGTGCACAGCCCTGGTTTGGTTGTGCAGACATTACGGGTTGGGATGCCTTGGATCGTGTGCTCGAAGTCGATCAAACACCGATTGGTAAAACGCCGCGCTCGTGTCCGGCAACCTACATCGGTTTTTGGGACGATGTGCGCAAGCAATTTGCTGAAACCAACGAAGCCCGCATCCGCGGTTGGGGTGCGGGACGCTTTTCCTTTAATACGGGCGATGGCCGCTGTCCGTTGTGCGAAGGCCAAGGTATGCGCACGTTAGAGATGAGCTTTTTGCCTGATGTCAAAGTGCCCTGC